>CAISKJ010000066.1 GCA_903885885.1 uncultured delta proteobacterium | reverse complement strand
TGTGCAGCGCGCGTCGCAGCGGCCGCAGTGGGCGGTGTTCGACTGCGGGTCGACGCAGGCGCCGCCGCAGCACGACTGGCCCGTCGGACAGGCGCGCTCGGCGGTGCAGCCCGCCGCGCAGGTGTTGCCCACGCAGAGCGAGCCCGCGGCGCAGTGGTCGTTGGTGACGCACTCGAGGCACGCGCGCGTCGCGGGGTCGCAGTGGCGCACGAGCGCGCCCGCGTCGGTGACGGCCACGGCGCAGTCGTCGTCGTTGCGGCAGCCGGGCACGCAGCGCTGCGAGGCAGCGTCGCAGTACGATCCGCGCGCGCAGCGGTCGGCCGCGGGGACGCACACCACGCAGCGGCCCGTGGCGGTGTCGCACGCGGGCGTCATCGGGGTCGCGGCGCAGTCGGTGTCGCGCGCGCAGCCCGCCATCGCGTCGGCGGGCGCATCGCTCGCGGCGTCGCTCGCGGCTTCGGCGGGGGCGTCACGCGCGACGTCGGCGGGCGCGTCTTTCGATGCGTCGGCGGGGGTGTCCTTCGGCGCGTCGGCGAGGGGCGCGTCGGCGGGCGCTGCGTCGATGTAGCCGCCGACCACCGCGGTGCTCTCGGAGCACGCGACGAGGCCCGCGGCGAGCGCGAGCGCGCGCAGCCGTCGGAGGGGCGCAGGCGAGGGAGACATCACGGGGCGCTCCTGCGGGCGGAGAGATGACATGGAGGACCTCACGGGATCGCCTTCGGAGGTGTGGCTTCCAGTGTGATGCGCACGCGTGCGGGGCGGCGGTTCGCGCGATCGGCGCTTGAGCCTGCCGCGGGGCGCGTGGCACGATCCGCGGCCTCGATCGTCTCGCCGATCCACACACTCAGGCGCGCAGCGCGCGCTCGCACAAGGAACTCCACGCATGAAGATCGCTCTCGGTTCTGCTGGCGCCCACGCGGAGGTCGACCTCCTCGCGGTGCTCGTCTCGGAGGAAGAGCTCGCGAAGGACGCCACCCTCGACGAGATCGACCACGCGCTCGACGGGGCGCTGCGCAGGGCCATCAAGGACGAGGAGTTCACCGCCAAGCGCGACGCGACGCTCACGCTCCCCACGCTGGGCCGGTGCCCCTTCCGCAAGGTGCTCGTGATGGGCGTCGGGGCCGACACGAAGGCCGGCCCCGTCGAGGTGCGCTCGGCCGCCGCGCGCGCCGCCCGCGCCGCCAACGCCGACAAGGCCACGTCGCTCGCGATCGCGCTGCGCTCCAAGGGCGACGCGGCGGAGCTCCGCGCCGCGGCGGAGGGCGTCGGCATGGGCGCCTACCGCTTCACGAAGTACCTCACGGGCGACCGTCGCCCGAAGAAGCAGCTCGAGCGCGTCGTGCTCGGCTGGCACGGCGTGAAGGAGTCGCCGAAGGCCAGCCCCGAGCAGAAGCGCGCGCTCTCGCACGGCGAGATCATCGCGAGCTCGGTGAACCTCGCGCGCGACCTCGTGAACGAGCCGCCGAACGAGCTCACGCCCGCGCGCCTCGCCGAGCACGCCGTCGAGGTGGGCAAGAAGCACGGGCTCACGGTGAAGGTCTTCGACCGCGAGAAGATCCGCTCGGAGGGGATGCAGCTCCTCGACGCCGTGGGCCGCGGGAGCCGCAATGAGCCGCGGTTCATTCACATGACGTACAAGCCCGAGAAGGCGCGCAAGGGCCGCAAGCGCGTGGTGCTCGTCGGCAAGGGGCTCAC
>CAISKJ010000065.1 GCA_903885885.1 uncultured delta proteobacterium | reverse complement strand
CGGCAACATCCATCACGCGCGTAACGGTAGCGCGTCTCGCGGGCTCGGCGCGCGCCGCCAACCACGGCCACCGGCGACGCTCAAGACTCCCCTCACGAAGGGGTTACGCGCGCTCCTGGGAGCCTGCGGCGCACCCCCGCCCGCGCCCGCGGAGCCCTCTCCGCTCGTCGACGCAGGAGCGCGCGCAGACGCGTCCCCGCAGCCCATCAACCCGCGCGCCGACGTCTTCGCCGACGCCGCCGGCGACGCCCCCGCACCGACGCCGCCCACGTGCGACGCGCTCCCCGAGCTCGCCGACCCGCGCAACACGAGCGACGACGGCGCCGTCTACGAGCTCGCGGGCCTCGTCGCAGCGAGCGACGCGCGACGCTCCGCCTGCATCGGGTCCGACTGGCAGAACGGCACCGACGTCACCGTGCGCTTCACGCCCCCCTCCGCGGGGCGCTGGCGCCTGAGCGTCACGGGACCGGAGCCCATCCCGAGCCCCATGAGCGTCAGCATCCACGGCGCATGCGCCGACGGCGCGCCCGGTCCCCTCGCCCGCTGCACGCCGACGGCGACACCCTTCGCGCTCACGCTCGCCGAGGGAGAATCGCACACCCTGGTGATCGACGGCTGCCACGAGACCACGCCGTGCCGCTTCACCCTGCGCGCCGAGCGCATCGCCGCCTCCAGCACTGCGCCCGAGCTCGTCGACCTGCACGTGTTTCGCGCCGCGCTCGCCGTCACCATCGTCGGCACCGCGCGCGACGCCGACGACGACCTGAGCCTCGTCGACGTCGACTGGCTCGACGCCCGCGGCAACGTGCTCCCGCGCACCAACGGACGCCCGCGCCTCCTGGCGCCGTGGGCGGCCGTGTCCGACCGCGAGTCCTTTCGCTTCAGCGACTCCGATGTGCCCGCACAGGCCGAGCGGGCGCGCGTACAGGTCGAAGACGCGACGGCGCTCGTGAGCGCGGCGCGCTACGTCGACATCGAGGATGCGCCGGTGCGCGCGCAAGGAGAGCCCTGCGACCGCGAGGGCGCCACCTCGACCTGCGACGCCAACACGCGCTGCGCCTACGACCGCAGCACGGGGTACACCTGCAAGGCGCGCCTCGTGGCCCACCACGACGCCGCCGCCGCTTCGCTGCGGGTCGACCTCGACGCGCACGACCTCGCGATGGCCTTCGCCGAGGTCGCCTTCCTCGACGCCGCGGGCGCCGAGGTCACGCGCACCGAGCGCTTCGCGTGGGCCCCGACGTGCTGCGCATCCCACGTGCTCGAGCGCGCTCTCCTGCTCGCGCGTGACGCGTGGCGCGCCCCCGGCGGCCTCGCGCGGGTGCAGACCACCGTCTTCGACCGCGACGGGCTGCGCATCGCGACCCTCGACGCCCCCATCGAGGCGCCCGCCAGCGCAGGCCCCTGGTATCCGTGCGACGCGACGACGACCGCGCGCGTCCGCTGCGACGATGCGCTCGTGTGCGTGAGCGCCGAAGACTCCACCGGCAGATACCACTGCCGGGCGCGCGAGGCGGCGTGCCCGTCGGACTGGACTCTGCGAAGCTGGGCGCCGCGCCCCGACGCGAGCTCCCTGGTGCTCGAAGGCGCGACCGGGCAGTGGGGGCACTGGTCTCAGCCGACGTGCCTGGGCCGACCCTCGTGGGCCCCATCGCATGACGTGATCGACTTCGTCGCCCCCGTCGCCGGCACGTACCGCATCGCGCTCACGGCCCCGTCGGCGCCCGACCGCTTCGACTTCGCGCTCTCGGCCCGGCGCTACTGCGGGCTCGTCGGGCCCGCGGCCGAGCTGGCGTGCTCCGCCGTGAACGCCCGCGTGCCCGCGCCCACGATCGAGGTCAGCGTCGCGGCCGGCGAGCACGTTCCGCTGCTGGTCTCGAGCGTCAGCTCGACCCTGAACTACCGCCTCGAAGCGGCGCTCGTGCCGTCGGCGCCGTGACGGTCACTCTCCGCTTCCGGGAGGCGCGTTCTGCGCTACCCTCCGCGCCCACAAGATGGCCACGGAGCGAGAGAACCACTGCGAGAACTGCGGCTTCGACCTGAGCCGCCTGGAGCAGACGATCCTCTACGCCCGCAAGGGCATGGAGACGCGCAAGCTCCACTGCCCCATTTGCCGCAGCGATCGGGTGCACCTCGCGGCCCTCGAGCGGGTGTTTCCGCGGCCCTCCACGGGGCGCTGGGTCCGATGGCGCGAGGGGGGCGCCGCGGGCACCTCGAACGTGATCACCATCGGGCGCCTCAAGCTCAAGGTCGAGAGCGAGATCGAGTCGCTCTCCAAAGAGCAGATCTGCTTTCGCTCGGTGCCGGTGTTCATCTCCAACGGGGTGAAGACGTGGCCCGCGCTGCCGGTGATGCCCGAGTTCCTCGACTGCCTCGACCCGGCTCACGTGCGCACCGCGCGCGAGTCCCCCGAGGCGTTTGGCAAGGTGATCCACGAGCGCGGCAAGGCCCGGTACCAGTGCGTGCTGCCGCTGCGCGGGCTCAAGCCCACCGAGTGGCCCACCTACGAGTGCGACATTCTTCCTGCCTCGCCCTTCACCAACGCCAACAGCGACGCCGACGCGCTCGCCTTTCGCGGCGTGTCGGTGCGCGTGTGGCCCAACCTCAAGCGCCCCACGCACGCGTGGCGCTACTACCTCGCCTCGGTCAACGCCTCGACCGAAGAGGGCATGAACCTCTTCGCCCACGGTCGCCTCTTTCGCTCGCGCATGCTCGTCGCGCCCACCGACGCCGACGGCCGCCCCGCAAGCGAGACCGCCCTCGACATGATCGCCCTCGATCAAGAGGTCGGACGCGAGGGCGACAGCGCCCCCACGGGCTTCGTCGGAGCCTCACGCAAGGGCCGCCCCGCGTGGGTGAGCGTCGAGTTCTACCAGCCCGCTTCGACGGGTAGCGGAGGGCGCCCCGAGGCCATCGGCGGCGGGCTCATTCCGCTGCGCCCCGCGGTCGATGCGACCTCTGGGGAGACGTGGTCGCTCGGCATCGACTTTGGCACCAGCAACACCGTGGTGGCCATCAAGCGCCGCGATGGAACGTTCTCGTGCGTGGCGCCCGAGCGCAGCCGCGACCGCACGCCCACCACGCTCAACCTCGTCGACGGCGGGCCGCAGACGCTCTTTCGCGGCCTCGACCTGTGGCCCGGCGGCGAGTGGTCGGGGCCCTACCGCGACCTCCTCCCCAGCGAGCTCGGCGCGACGAAGCGGTGGACCGACGTCGCCAGCGACGCGGCCATTCTGGGCCTCGCCTTCGGGCGCGACTTCGGTGTGCCGCTGCGTGGTGCGACGGGGAGCGCGAGCTCCGAGCACGTGGTGAGCGAGTTCAAGTGGCTCCGCGCCGTCGAGAAAGACAAGAGCGCGCTCGGTCGCCGCGAGGTCGTGCAGGCGCTCCAGGGGCGCTTTCTCGAAGCCGCGCTGCTCATGACCTCGGCGGCCCTCCTCGCCGAAGACGAGGTGGCTCCCCGCACGGTGCACGTCAACTACAGCTTCCCGCTGGCCTTCGACGAGGGCGACCTCGACACGCTCCGCCACGCGGCCGAAATCGCCTCCGAGAACCTCAAGGCCTGCACCGGCGCCGACTACGTGTTTCCGCCGACGCCGCTCCTCGACGAGGCGCAGGCCGCCGCGGGGCATACGCCTTCAGACAAGATGTTTCGCGTGTACCTCGACCTCGGCGGCGGCAGCCTCGAGGTGCTCGTCGACGACACGCTCGCGCGCAACAACCAGCAGGGGCACGCCGGGTATCACCCGCACGTGTTCTCGACGTCGATCTTCTTCGGCGGCAGCGTGTACCTCCGCTCGCTCATCGGCGCGTCGGAGACCGACCGCCGCGGGTCGTGCGTGATGCCCGCGATGTCGTCGTACACGCGCCTCGCGAGCGTGGTGCGGCAGAGCCCGTCGGGCAAGGCGCTCCTCGACTCGCCGCACGTGATCGCCGAGTCGCGCAAGGCCACCGCCGAGCGCCGCGCGCGGGTCTACATCGGGTACATCGTGGAGTTCGTGGCGCGCATCCTCGCGGGCGTGTGCCTCGAGCACGGGCGCACGGCCACTGGTACGATCGACCTATCGCGCAACAGGCTCTTCACCCTGGCGAGCACGGGCAACGCGCGGCGGTGGATCCTGGGCACGCAGAAGGGCCCCTCGCAGAAGCGCGCCGTGGAGTTCTCGCTGGTGCTCCTCGGCAACGGGTGGGGCTTCGGCGACATCGTGCGCGACGGCATGAAGACCGTCGAGCAGATGATGGCGCAGCGCGTGTACGAGCGCCTCCTGGAGATGCTCCGCGAGACCGAGGTCGCGAAGGAGATCTCCGACGGAGACATGAACCTCCTCGACCCGCGGCTCTCCTTCGAGGTGAGCTTCGTGCTGCCCGCGGAGGGCACGCACCGCAAGGCCGCGGTCGCACTGGGCCTCCTCGGCGCGCACCACGCCACCGAAGACGCGCAGCGCTTCTTCAAGAAGCGCGCGCCCGAGCGCCACGGCG
>CAISKJ010000064.1 GCA_903885885.1 uncultured delta proteobacterium | reverse complement strand
TGCCCGTGGGCTCGTCGGCGAGGAGGAGCTTGGGCTCGAGCACGAGGGCGCGCGCGAGGGCCACGCGCTGCTGCTCGCCGCCCGAGAGCTCGCCCGGGCGGTGCGTGACGCGGTGCTCGAGGCCCACCTCGCGCAGGAGCTTCGCGGCCTTCTCGGTGAGCGCCGCGCGCGCGATGCCACCCTGGATCATGCCGGGCATCATCACGTTCTCGAGGGCCGTAAATTCAGGCAGAAGGTGATGAAACTGAAACACGAAGCCGATGGTGCGGTTGCGCAGCGAGGCGACGGCCGACGACGACATCGACGTGACGTTCTTGCCGTCGAGGCGCACCACGCCCGACGTGGGCATGTCGAGGGTGCCGATGAGGTGCAGGAGCGTGCTCTTGCCCGCGCCTGACGGGCCCACGATCGAGACCATCTCGCCCGCGTTGATCGTGAGGTCGATGCCCTTGAGCACCTCGAGGCTCTTGCCCTCGTGCTCGTACACCTTGCGGGCGCCCTGGATCTCGACAAGCGGCGTGGTCATGCGATGAGGCTCTCTTTCAACCGAAACGAAGGCCCTCGACGGGGCGCAGGCGGCCCGCGAGGTACGCGGGCACCGAGGCCGCGCCGAGGCAGATGAGCACCGCCACGACGAACACCAGGCCGTAGTCGCCCGGCGAGATCGTGACGGGCAATCGCTCGATGTAATAGACCTCGGGGTCGAGGGGGATGCCCACGCGCTGCATGAGCACGCACGTGAAGAACGCGCCCGACACGCCCAGCAGCGCGCCCACCACGCCGATGAGCATGCCCACCGCGAGGAACACCCGGGTGATGAACCCGTCGCTCGCCCCCATGGCCTTGAGCACCGCGATCTCGCGGCCCTTCTCGGTCACGAGGAGCAAGAGGGTCGCCACGATGCTGAAGCTCGCCACCAGGATGGCCACCGTGAGAAGCAGAAAGATCATGAGCTTCTCGAGCTTGAGGGCGCGAAAGAGGTTCTGGTTGAGCTCCTTCCAGTCGCGCACGCGCAGCGCACGGGCGCGCGCGATCTGGGTGACCCGCGCGGTGACGGCGTCGGAGGTGTCGACGTCGCGCACGCGCACCTCGATGCTCGTGATGGCGTTGCCCTGGTAGTTGAAGAAGCGCTGCGCCACGGGGATGAGCACGTACGCGTACTTGGTGTCGTACTCGTACATCCCCGAGTAGAAGATGCCCGCGACGCGAAAGAGCTTCGTCTTGGGCACGGGGCCCAGCGGGCCCAGCGAGCCGAAGGGCGACACGACGCGCACCTCGTCGCCCACCGAGAGGTGCAGGTTGTTGGCGAGCTCCCTGCCCACGATGATGCCCGGGAGCACGTCGGGCGCGCCGGGCGGCACTGGGAGGTTCAGGTCGCCGACGCCTTCGAGCCCCTGCGGCGCGGGGTTCGCGTCGGGCTGCGTGACGCGCGTGACCGACGCGGACGGGGCGGCGTCGTCTTCGCCGCGCGCGGCCACGGGGCGGCGGTCGACGGCGGGCACGCCCGAGAGGCGCGACGGGTCCGTGAGGTACTCGATGCGGCCGCGGATGAGGTCGTGACGGAGCGTGCGCACCACGCCGCCCGACTGCGGGTCGATGCCGCGGAGGATCACCCCCGAGAGGTTGGTCTGCGAGGTGACCATCACCTCGCCCTGCACGAGCGGCGTCGCAGCCGTGACCTCGGGCACCTGCTGAATCTGCCGCAAGAGGGGAGACCAGTCGTCGAAGCCGCCGCGCTCGCGGTCTACGATGATGTGCGCGTTGTTGCCGAGGATCTTGCGCTTGAGGTCGTTGCCGAAGCCCCCCATGACCGAGATGGTCATGCAGAGGGCGAAGGCGCCGAGGCCCACGCCGAAGAACGCGAGGAACGAGATCACGGTGAGGAAGCCGCTCTTGCGCGCGCGCAGCTGGCGCACCGCGACGAGCATCTCGGCGACGGTGCGCTCCATCGCGTCGAAGAGCTTCGGGAGCCACAGGAAGGTCGAGAGAAAGTAGCCCTGGAGGCACGCGAGCACGCCGCCCACGCGCAGCGCGACGAGGGTGCCCGCGGGCGCGGCGTCGAAGCCGTGCGGCGCGACGCGGTAGGAGCCCACGAGCATCCCGGCGCCGAGGCACAGGGCGAAGACCATCCACGCGGCGATGAGGGCGCTGCGCGCGCGCGGGCTCTTGATCTGCCGCACGAGGTACCACAAGAGCAGCAGGTCGATGGCCATGCGTCAGCGCCTCTTCGGGTGCTCTACGTCTCGGGCCGCAGCAGGGGGAAGAGCACCACGTCGCGGATGCTCTTCTGCCCCGTGAGGAGCATCACGAGGCGGTCGACGCCGAGGCCGAAGCCCGCCGTCGGAGGCATGCCGTAGGAGAGCGCGCGGATGTAGTCCGCATCGAAGTCCATCGCCTCGTCGTCGCCCTTCTCGCGGTTGACGAGCTGCGCGCGAAAGCGCTCGGCCTGATCGTCGGGGTCGTTGAGCTCCGAGAACGCGTTGGCGAGCTCGCGGCCCTCGACGAAGAGTTCGAAGCGGTCGGTGAAGGTGACGGGGTAATTCTCACCGTACTGCGCCGCCTGCTTGTCAGCGTCTTTCTTGCGCGCGAGGGGCGACACGTCGAAGGGGTAGTCGGTGACGAACACGGGCACGCTCTGCGACCCGTCGGCGGTGCGGTAGTCCTCCACGAGGTGGTGCTCGGCGAAGAGCTCGTAGAGCGCGTACACCAGCTCGCCCGGGGCCGAGCACTTGCGAAGGTACTCCCGGTGATCCTTCTGGAGCCCTTCGGCGGCCATGAACACCGCGCGTGTAGCCTCCCACGCGCGCAGGCCCTCGCCCTTCGCCCACTGCGCCGCGAGGGCGGGGGCGCGCTTCTCGAGCGCGTCGGTGATCGCGTCGATCATGCGCACGCGCTTCCACGGGCGGGCGAGCGAGTAGGTGCGACCGTCGGCGTACTTGGGGTAGCGCGCGAGGAGCTTCGCGTCGGCGTGAGACACGAGCTCCTCGGTCTCGCCCATGAGCACCTCGTAGGTGGCATAGGCCTGGTAGAACTCGAGAATGGTGAACTCGGGGTTGTGCCGCGTCGAGATGCCCTCGTTGCGCCACACGCGGCCGATCTCATACACCCGGTCCATGCCGCCCACGATGAGCCGCTTGAGGTAGAGCTCGGGCGCGACGCGGAGGTAGAGGTCCATGTCGAGCGCGTTGTGGTGCGTGTTGAAGGGCTTGGCGTTGGCACCGCCGCGCATCGTCTGGAGGGTGGGCGTCTCGACCTCGATGAAGTCCCTCTCGTCGAACCACGCGCGGAGCGCGCGAATGATGATGGCCCGCGCGCGGAACACGTCGCCCACGTCGGGGTGGTTGGCGATCATGTCGGCGTAGCGCTGGCGGTAGCGCGTCTCGACCTCGCCGAGGCCGTACCACTCGCTCGGAATGGGCCGATAGCTCTTCGACAGCGGCCGCAGCGAGCGCACCATGATCGACAGCTCGCCCGCGCGCGTGCGCATCGGGCGGCCGACGGCCATCACGATGTCGCCCATGTCGAGCTCCTTCAAGAGCCCGAAGGTGGCGCCGAGCTCCTTGGCCGACAGAAAGAGCTGAATCTCGCCGCCGCCGTCGCGCAGCTTGGCGAACACGAGCTTGCCCGTGTCGCGCATGGCGATGAGGCGCCCCGCGACGCGGTACTCGGTGCCCGCGTGGTCGCGGTCGAGCGTGGCCACGTCGTGGTCTTTGTGGGCGGCGCTGACGGTCGCGATGGGGTGCAGTTCGCCCGGGTCGTTGCCGAAGGCGAGGTGTCCCGCGGCGCGCCACGCGTCGGCCTTGGCGCGGCGCACCTCGTCGATGCTGCGGTGCGAGTCGGTCATCGGAGTGTGTATCGCTTTCAGTCGGTGGTGGCGCGGCGCGAGGCCTACGAGGCCTTGGCGCGCTTCTGCATCTGATCGAGGAGGTAGGCCTCGATGAAGGGGTCGAGGTCGCCGTCGAGCACGCCCGAGACGTTGCCCGTCTCGTGCTCGGTGCGAAGGTCCTTCACGAGCTGGTAGGGCGCGAGCACGTACGAGCGAATCTGGTGGCCGAACGAGATGTTCGTCAGGTGCTCGTAGTACTTCTGAAACTCCTTGTCGCGGCGGGCCCGCTCCATCGCCCAGAGCCTCGCCTTGAGGGTCTTCATGGCGATGCGGCGGTTCTCGTGCTGCGAGCGCTCGCTCTGGCACTTGACCACGGTGCCCGTGGGCTTGTGCGTGATGCGAATGGCGGTCTCGACCTTGTTAACGTTCTGGCCGCCTTTGCCGCCCGAGCGAAACGTGTCGACCTCGAGGTCGCCCTCGCGCACGTCGATCTCGAAATCGTCGTCGAGCTCGGGCACCACGGTGACGCCCGAAAACGCCGTCTGCCGCCGCGCGTTGGCGTCGAAGGGCGAGATGCGCACGAGGCGGTGCACGCCGTTCTCGGCCTTGAGGTACCCGAAGGCGTACAGGCCCTTGATCGACACCGACACGCTCTTGAGGCCGGCCTCTTCGCCCTCGGTGGTGTCGCGCACGGTCACGGTGAAGCCGCGCGTCTGCGCCCAGCGCGTGTACATGCGCAGGAGCATCATGCACCAGTCCATCGCGTCGACGCCGCCGGCGCCCGCGTTGATCTCGAGGGTGCAGTCGGCGCGGTCGACCTCGTCGGCGAGCATCTGCTCGAGCTCCATCTTGCGCGCGCGCGCCTCGATGGGCGCGAGAGAGGCCTCGACCTCCTTCGCGATGTCGTCGTCGTTCTCCATGGCCGCGAGCTCGAGGAGCTCGGAGGCGTCGCGCACGTCTTTGGCGAGCGACTCGACCGTCTGGATCATCGACTCTTTCTCTGCGCGCTCCTTCAGGAGCTTCTGCGAACGATCGGCGTCGTCCCAGAATCCGGGGCGTGACGAGACCGCATCGAGCTCTTCGATGCGCTTCTTCAGCCTCGGGAGGTCAAAGATGCCTCCCGAGGTTCTCGGCCCTTCGGGCGAGATCCTCTAACTGGCTACGGGCTTCGGGGATCATGGCGGCCGCGAGAGATAGCCGCACACTCGCGCAAGGTCAACCGTTCGGTTTCACCGCGCCGCGGGGTCTGCGAGCCACGCCGCGAGCTCGGCGGGCGTGAGGTCGAGCACCACGTCGCCGAGGCGCTGCGGCCCGATCGTGTCGAGGCGCGACGCGAGCAGCGCGCGCTCGGCCTCGGTGAGCTCGCGACCGAGGCGCCGCGAGAACTGTCGCCCGAGCGGCGCGAGGCCCTCGGCGAGGCCCTCGGTGCGGCCTTCGGTGCGGCCCAGCGAATAGATCGGACTGCGCATGATGAGCTCCTTCGGAAAGAGTGCCGCAAGCGTCGGCGCGAGTCCACGGTCGCGCCCATCGGCCTCGGCGAGCACGGTCATCGCGGCGGCGAGGTCGGCGAGGCGGTCGTCGTCGCGCTCCGTCGCCGTCAGCTCGCGCGCCACCTCCGCGAGCTTGTGCGCGTCGGCGTCGAACGCGAGGGGCGCGAACGCGAGCCACAGCGTCGACGCCCGCGCACGCAGCGAGCGCACCGAACGCTGGTACACCGCGTCGACCGAGAAGCGCGCGCCCGAGAACGGCTCCAGCGCGTCGTCCGTGCGATAGCGACCGCGTGCCGGCCACGCGCGCTCGCGCCCCGAGAGCAGCACGAGGGTGCTCGACACGGGCGGCACTACAGCGCCCTTCGCGTCAGCGTGCAGCGCCATCGCGAGCATCGCGTGGTACTCGAACATTCGGTACGGCATCGAGCGCGTCCAGCGCCATCCCCACTCGACGTGCTGCACCCGCGCTACGCCGTCGACCTCGGCCCACAGCGCCCGGTCGAGGTGCCGATTGCGCAGCGCGAGCTGCGTCTCGATCCAGCGAGCGCCGCGCACCGTCGCCTTCGGCCCCGCCATCGCACGCGCGAACGCCTCGGGAAACCGACGCGACACCTGCCGCAGCGCCGTATCGATCGTGCTCATGCGGAGCGCGCATCGCACCGTGCGTGCCGCGCGCGAGAACCTCTGCGAACAAGCGTGTCGAGGTGGCGAGGGGGTGGCGGATCGGGGTGGCGAGGGGGTGGCGGAGGGGGTGGCGGCCGCCACCTGTGCGTAGGCGAGCGTCAGCCTGTCGGGGGTGACGGCGCGGGGTCTACCTTCGCCACGGCGCGGCGCGTGTTCACGAACAGCGCCTCAAGGTCGCCGAGCTTCGGCACAGCGATCGCGCCGTTGACGGCGTTGGCGTCGCGGAACGCGCGGTTCACCCAGTCGACGATGCGCATCACGCGGCCGTCCTGCAGGTCGAGCGCTCGCTGGGTGACACCCGTCTGCGCGACCGCCGAGGCGGCCTCGTCGGTGGTGAGCACGTCCTTTGCGGCGACGCGCAGCGACGCGGCGTTCTCCGCGGTGAGCTTCACGCGCGCGAGGAGCGACCGGCGATCGGCGTCGCCGTGCGCGAGCTGATGCTCGATCTGCCCCGCGACGAACTCGAGCCCCGAGGCCAGCGAGGCCGCCGTCGACGCGTTGCCAACGGCCTGCTCCAGCGCAGCGAGATCCGACTCCTGCCCCAGTAGCGCCCTGCGCAGCGCCCGCGCCCCCTGCTGACGGAGCGCCACGCCCCGCGAGCTCGCCGCCTCCGCCTGCGCCTTGCGATCGGCGATGGCCACGTCGACGACGATGCCCTCGTTCACCGCGCGGGTGGAGAGCACGTCGAGCCGCGCCGTCTCGTCGGCGAGCAGCGGGAGAAAGCTCGCGTCGAAGCCCACGAGCTGCGCGTTCTGCTCGGGCGAGAGGCTCGCGAGCACCTGCTGCACCTCCACCACGTACCCGACCACGCCCGACACGAGCGTCGGGCTCGCCACGAGGGCGCCGGCGTGTTCGAAGCGGTTCGTTCGGTCGCGCTGCAGACAGCGCTCCACGATGCCCACGTAGCCCGCGGAGACGCCGGGCGCGAGGGTGCGCAGCGACGGCGGGTCGGCGGTGCACACCTTCACGAAGATGGCGCCGAGCGAGTCGCCTTCGAAGGGCAGGCGGCCCGCGACGAGCTCGTACAGCATGACGCCGAGGGCCCACACATCGGTGCGTTGATCGATGTCGCGCTGCCCCTGCACCTGCTCGGGCGACATGTACATGGGTGTGCCCATGGCGACGCCGGTGGTGGTGAGGCGCGAGACGGCGTCTTCGCCGATGTCGCGCGAGAGGCCAAAGTCGAGCACCTTGGGCACCGCGACGCCCGAGCGGCGGTCGAGGAACACGTTCTCGAGCTTGAGGTCGCGGTGCATGATGCCCGCGGCGTGGGCGGCGGCGAGGGCGTCGGTGACGGGGGTCATGAGGTCGAGCGCCTCAGCCTCGGAGAGGGCCGCGCCCCGCGCGCGCACGAAGGTCGAGAGGTCTTCCCCCACGAGGAGCTCTTGCACGATGACGGGCGCGCCGTTGGTGTCGGGGAACACGTCGAGCACGTCGACGATGTTCGGGTGCCGCACCTTGTTGGCGGCCCGCGCCTCGCGCTGCACGCGCTGCACCACGTCGGCGCTGCGGGCGTACTCGGGCTTGAGGATCTTGATCGCCACCTCGCGGCCGACCATCTCGTTGAGCGCCCGGTACACCTCGCCCATGCCGCCGGCGCCGAGGCGCTTTGTGAGGCGAAACTTCTCCGCGATCACCTCGCCCGAACGGTCGCGAAGGTCTTCATCGATCATAAGTGCTCCGAGGCTACTGCCACGCCGCGGTCGGCGCGAGAAGGGCGCCGTCGATGGGTCAGTAAAGGTAGGGCGCGGCGTTGTTGGTCGTCGACGCGACGCACTCGGTCGCCGAGATGCAGCGCTCCGTGGGCGGGCACGGCATCCGCGTGGGCGCCATGCACGTCTCACGCAGCCGGAGCGACACCGAGAGCACCTTGTCTTGTTGCCACGTCACCGTGGCGCGGTCGGTCACGATGCCGTTGTTGGGCATGAGCAGGTTGCCTGGGATGCTGCCAGCGATTCCGACGTAACCCTCGACCTCGATGCGCACGCTGTTGAAGCGCCCTGTGTCGGTGACGACGAAGGTCTGCTCCGTCGCGGCGCGCATGATCGGCGTCGGCGAGCTCGTGTAGAAGGGTACTGGCATCATGCCGCCGGAGGCGCCGTCGTACACGCGAACGACGACGGCGTTGACGCGCGCAAGCACCGCGGGATCGGCGGTCACTCGAACGTAGATCGCCGTGGGATACTTCGCGCACGCCAGGAGCCCTATCGCCAGCGCGAGCGGGGCGAGGAGCCTTCGACGGGCGGTCACTGTGCCCCCCGCAGCGTCAGGGCGCTGATCGTGAGGTTGGTGGTGGTCGGCGGCAGCGGGCGCTCGGCGCCCGACGTGACCGCCACGATCGCGGCGACGCCGCCGAGCACCGCCGCGCCTCCGATGGCCGTCCAGAACCACCAGCGCGTGTAGAACGGGTGCGACTCGGGCTGCGCCACGGGGGTCTGCGCGACGCGCGGATCGACGGCCGCGGCCACCGCGGGGTGCGGCGTCTCGACGGGCTGCGCGACGAGGTGAACGCTCACGTCGCGCGTCGCGCTCTCGGCGATCTCGAGGGTCTCTTCGAAGGGCAGAAAGCCCGGCGCTTCGGCGCGCAGCGCGTGGGTGCCCGGGTCGATGACGGTCTCGTTGGCGTCGTTGAGCTGCGCGCGGCGGCCGTCGAGGGTGATCGTGGCGGCGGCGGGTGCGATCTCGGTGACGCGCACGCGCCCGAGGCGCCGCGAAATCTCCGTGAGCATCTGCTGAACCTGCGCGTCGTGCTGCTGGTGCTGCGCGGGCGTGGCGAGCTCGTTGAACTCCTGCAGGCGCACGCGGGCCTCGACGAAGCGGCGCATCTCGCGCAGCACCACGCCGAGGTTGAGCGCCACCGAGGCCGAGCGGCGAATGCGCCCCGAGGCTTCGAACTCGGCGAAGGCCTCGGGCCAGCGCTGCGCCTGCATGGCGGCCACGCCGAGTTCGAAGTGCTGGCGGGCCTCGTCGACGGGCGTCGGCGCCGCTTGCGGAGCGGGCGCGGGCTGCGCGAGCGCCGCGGCGGGAGACAGCGCGGCGAGCGTCGCCACGCACGACGCAAAGAGAAAGGAATGGCGAAAGGTGTGAAGCATCTTCACCTCAGACAGAAGGTGTTCGTCCCTCGGAGAGCGTTCATTGTTCCTCAGCCGTAGCTTCGTTGGAAACGTTCCCTTGTCGCGCCCCCGCAGCGACCGGCACAATCGCGC
>CAISKJ010000063.1 GCA_903885885.1 uncultured delta proteobacterium | reverse complement strand
GCAGCTCGCCGCCGGAGAGGTTCTTCACCTCCTGGTCGACGATCGAGTCCATCGCGAGGGGCTTCACGACGTCGCTCGTGAACTGCGGGTGCGCGTACGCGTCCTTGATCTTCGCGTAGAGCAGCGCGCGCACGGAGCCCTCGAAGGAGGGCGAGATCTTCTGCGGCTTGTAGCTCACGGTGAAGCCGTGGATCTGCGGCGGCACGCTGCCGTCGGGCGGCGCGTCGGGCTCCATGCCCGGCAGCCCCGCGAGCATGCGGATGAAGGTCGTCTTGCCCGTGCCGTTCTCGCCGAGCATGACGATGATCTGCGAGTCGGAGAACTCGCCCGCGCGCACTATGAGGCGGAACGCGGCGGTGCCGCCCGACCCCGCCTTCGGCGCGCCGAGCGTCTTCACCATGGCGGGGTACTTGTAGCGCGCGGTGGGCTTTGCGGCGACCTCCTCGACGCCCGTGGCGACCTTGAAGGAGAGCGACTCCTCGCGGAAGCGCAGGTTCTCCGTGGGCACGAAGCCCGCAAGGAACACGTTGATGCCCTCGCGCACGGAGAAGGGCATCGTCACGACGCCGTACGCGCCCGGCGTGCCGTAGAGCACGCAGATGAAGTCGGACAGGTAGTCGAGCACCGCGAGGTCGTGCTCCACGACGATCACGTACTGCGCGTCCTTGGGGCCCCCCGCGCCGCCCACGCCCGACGCGCCCGCGACGCGCCGCTCGCCGTCGTCGTCCACCTCGTCCGTGCGCCCCGTGAGCGACCGGATCACCTGCGCCGCCTTGAGGCGCTGGCGGACGTCCAGGTACGACGACGGCTCGTCGAACATGTACACGTCCGCGGACTGCACCGCGACCATCGCGATCGCAAAGCGCTGCAGCTCGCCGCCGGAGAGCATCTCGAGCTCGCGCGCCTGCACGTGGTCGAGCTGCAGCTCCACGAGCATGCGCTCCGCGCAGCGCCGCTCGTCCTTGGCGCGCAGCAGCGGCCCGACGCACCCCGAGACCGCCTTCGGGATGTGGTCCACGTACTGCGGCTTCACGAGCGCCTTGAGGTTCTCCTCGAGGATGCGCGTGAAGTAGTTCTGCAGCTCCGAGCCGCGGAAGTGGCGCAGGATCTCCTCCCACGTGGGCGGCGAGTCGTGGCGCCCGAGGTTCGGCTTCAGCTTGCCCGCGAGGATCTTCAGCGCCGTGGACTTGCCGATGCCGTTCGTGCCCACGAGCCCCAGCACCTCCGCGGGGCGCGGCATGGGCAGCCGGTGCAGCTTGAACGTGTTCGGGCCGTACCGGTGCGTCGTCTCGCGCGACAGCGACCGCGGGATGTTGATGATCGTGATCGCCTCGAAGGGGCACTTCTTCACGCAGATGCCGCACCCGATGCACAGCTCCTCGGAGATCCACGCGATCTTGGACGTCGGGGTCACTTCGATACACAACTTGCCCATGCGCACCACGGGGCAAGACTTGGCGCACTCTGGGGGGGGGGTGAGGGGTGTGAATGAGGGGTGTGGAGCCGGACGATTGCGTGGCGGCCACCGGCGCGCGGGCAAAGCGCTCAAGCAGCGGCGGCGCACCTTGGCGGCACTTCTTCGGCTTGCACTGCAAATTATAGATGGAGAGTTGTAGGGAAGAGGAGCGCGGGGGGTGAGCAAACCAAACAAGCTGCACGCAACCCGCGGGCGGTACAGCCGCAATACGCGAGGAAGCACAGGAACATGACTCGGGTGAGACACAACAGAATTCTAGGGTGTCGTCCAGCGGTAAGCCAGAACATCACAAGGGCCCGCGCACCTTCACATCGTTCAAAAGCGCAATGCGCTGGTGCTCGTCCGACATGGCGGCTAAATAGAAAAAGACGAAG
>CAISKJ010000062.1 GCA_903885885.1 uncultured delta proteobacterium | reverse complement strand
CCTCGCGGTGATCCGCGCGGGCCTCGCCGCGATGCGCCCCGACGTGGTGGCGCTGCAAGAGGTGGTTCGCGTGCCCGAGGTGGGCTTCGACCAGGCCGCCCTCGTGGCCGAGGGGCTGGGCTATCACGTCGTCGCGGGCGCCGCGCCGGGGCGTGAGTTCACCCTCGCCAACGCGGTGCTCTCGCGCTTCGCGGTCGTGAAATCCGAGGTGGTGACGCTGCCCGCGCTCGACACCGACGAGGGGCGCTGCGCCATTCTCACCCGCCTCGCCACGCCGTGGGGCCCGCTCCCCTTCGTGACCACGCACCTCAACTGGAAGCTCGACCAGGGCCACGTGCGCTGCGCGCAGGTGAAGCACCTCGTGGCCGCCCTCGACGCCTTCACGGCCCCCGACGATCTGCCGGCCATCATGGCGGGCGACTTCAACGCCGAGCCCGACAGCGACGAGGTGCGCTACCTCCGCGGGCTCACAGGCCTCGGGGGGCCGTGCGTGCACTTCAACGACTGCTGGGCCGCCGTGGGGGAGGGCTCGTCGGGGGCCACCTTCGCGCGCCACAA
The DNA here is from genome assembly GCA_903885885.1 of uncultured delta proteobacterium. Classification (GTDB taxonomy): domain Bacteria; phylum Myxococcota_A; class Polyangia; order Polyangiales; genus CAISKJ01. The sequence continues at coordinate 3,141 of CAISKJ010000062.1, read as the reverse complement.
CCCCAGCGCGGCCCTCTCGCGCGAGCCCGATCGGCGCATCGACTACGTGTTCGTGCGAGGGCCCGACGCGCGCATGCAGGGCGTGCCCGTCGCGTGCCGCGTGTGCTTCGACGCGCCCGTGGAGGGCGTGTGGGCGAGCGACCATTTCGGCGTGCTCGCACACATCGAGGTGTGAGCGCCGTTGACGCTCGCGGCGCGGTCGTAGAGCCTCCGCGGCGATGACCATTCACCGCTACCGGCCGCACCCCTGGCACGGGCTCTCGTCGGGCCCCGCGTTCCCCGATCGGCTTCACGCCTACATCGAGATTACCCCCTTCGACAGCGTGAAGTACGAGGTCGACAAAGAGTCGGGCTTTCTCATGGTCGATCGTCCGCAGCGGCTCTCGTCGCTGCCGCCCACGCTCTACGGCTTCGTGCCGCAGACGTACTGCGGCCCGCGCATCGCGGCGCTCGCCAACACGGCCAAGGGCGACGGCGACCCGCTCGACATCTGCGTGCTCAGCGAGCGGGCCATCAACCGCGCCGACATTCTGCTGCGCGCGCGGCCCCTCGGCGGGCTGCTCATGGTCGACAAGGGCGAGGCCGACGACAAGATCGTGGCCGTGATCGAAGACGACCCCATCTGGGGCGAGCTCAAAGACCTCTCCGACGTGCCCGCGGCCCTCGTCGAGCGGCTCAAGCACTACTTCATGACCTACAAGATCGCGCCCGGCGGCAACCCCGTGACCATCGACGCGGTGTACGACCGCGAGCGCGCGCGGGCCGTGCTCTACGCCGCGGCCGAAGACTACGCCGAGCGCTTCGTGGCGCGGTCGTAGCTACTGGGTGGAGATGCGTACGGGGCGCGTGGCGATCTCGTGGGCGAGGGAGGCGCGCGCGGGGTCGCTCACGGGCGTGACGCGCCACTCGGTCATGCGGTCGAGGGCCGCGCCCTCGATGGTGAGCTCGGTCTGCGTGCGAACGTCGCAGCCCGCGCCGTCGGCGAGGTCCATCGGGAGGGCGCCGCAGCGGTTGAGGGCGCCCGTGACGATGGCGCTCGCGGCGGCCACGTTGCCGAGGGCCTCTTCGGAGCGCGCGCAGAGCAGGCACACCACGCCGTCGCGCTGAATGGTCTCGGGCGCGCGGCGCACCGTGTCGCCCACCACGCGGGGCATGCCGTGATCGAGGTAGCGCCGCAGGAGGACGCGCGTCGCGATGGCGTCGTCGGGGCGCTGCGCCACGCGCTGCTCGAGGGCGCCGAGGCTCATGCGCTCGGCCTCCGAGGCGCGGTCGAGCACGGGGCGAACGCGCACCCACTGCCCCATCCCCCACGCCGCCGCCACGGCCCCCACGATCGCGATCTGTGTCCTGATCTCCATTGTGCCCGCGATGACCTCCCGTGGGAGCGGTCGACAGTTGCCGACGCCCGTGCGTTCTTGGATAGAGTACGCGATCTATGAGCCCCGACGAGATCCGGTCGCTCCGCAAGGACCTCAACCTCACGCAGCGGCAGCTCGCCGAGGCGCTGAAGGTCGACGTCGACGCCGTGCGCGCCTGGGAGAAAGAAGAGGCCTTCGCCACGAAGGCCCACTGCGAGGCGATGGAGAAGCTCCGCGCCAACCCCCCGCCGCGCGTCCCCAAAAATAACGCGACGCCCATGCAGGTGCTCGGCGACCCGAAGTTCTTCGCGCTCGTTCGCAAGCTCGTCACGCACGCGAAGCTGCGCGCAGAGGCCGAGAAGCTCGCGGCGGAGTACCCCGACCCCCTCGACGCGTAGCCCCCTCTCCAAGGAAGTGCTTGACGTAAGCCCTTGAATTTCGTGGGATCCTCGGCCTGATGGCAGCGATCGGGGCCGAGGCAATCCCACCAATTCTCAGCGCGCGCGGGTGGGTGCCCCGCACCATCGACGCGAAAACGTGGCGTTGCACGGTGCCTACGGGCGCCGGCAACGTGCGCGTCATCGTGCGACACGCGGGCACCTGGCTGTACCTCGCGGTCATTCCCTTTCTCGAGCCCGAGTCGGTGAAGCCGTGGGGCGCGGGCAAGTACCCGTCGCGCTTTCTGGGCCGCATCCTCGCGGTCAACAGCAACCTCTCGATGGTGAAGTTCGCCCTCGACGAAGACGGCGACCTCACGCTCCGCGTCGAGCTCCCCACCGAGTCGCTGAGCGCGCGCGAGGTCGACACGGCCCTCGCCCTGCTGGCCACCACCACCGAGCAGTACCGCGCGCCCATCCGCGACGCGCTCCTCGACGCGGGCCGCGCCGCCGAGCGCGCGTCGGTGCTCCCCGAGGCGCCGCCGCTCTCCGACCCGCCGCCGTACACCGAGTCTTCGCCGGGCCCCGACATCTCCATGGGCGACGCCGAGACCTCCGTGGGCGAGGCCGTCATCGCCGTGCGCAACCCCTCGCTCGACGAGCCCGACGAGGGCCCTCCCGCCCTCGACGCCGCGGCCCGCAAGGCCCCCCTGCGCTCCGACCCTCCGCCCCCCACGGTTTGATCCGCCGATGCGCCTCGCGCGCGCCGGTCTGACCCTCCTCGCGTGCGCCGCGTGCCGCGGCCGCGCGCCCGCTCCGCCCTCCGCCGCGCCCTTCGTCGAGCCGCCGCCGCCCGCGCGCCCTGCCTCCCTGCGCGCCGTGGCGCACCTGGGCCGTCCCCGCGCGACGCTCGACACCCTGGGCGAAGCGCTCGACGCCCGCCGGCCCGCCGACCTCGTGCTCGTGGCGGCCCTCGGCGTCGACGTGGCCGTGGTCGCCGCGGTCGACACCGCGCGCCCCATCGACGTCGCGCTCCTCGACGGCGCGCACGGCGGCTACGCCTTCGCGATGACGCCCGCGAGCGCCGCGCAGGCCCGCTCGCTCCTCGCGTCGCGCTACCGCTTCGAGAGCGTCGCGGGCCTCGGCGAGCGCCTCGCGCTCCGCGGCGACCCGGGCCTCGGCTCGACGGAGCGGCGCGTGCCCTGCGCGCTCGTGCGGGTGCCGTCGGCGGTGTCGTCGCGGGTGGTGTGCGGCTCCGACGAGGCCGCGCTCCTCGCGGCGGGGCGCTGGGTGGCCTACGAGTCGGCCGCGCGCGCCTCCTCGCAGGCCGACTTCGAAGCCACCGTCGAGGGCGACGGGCTCGCGCGCGAGGCGGGCGACGCGCTGCGCGCCCTCGCGGCGCAGGG
>CAISKJ010000061.1 GCA_903885885.1 uncultured delta proteobacterium | reverse complement strand
GCGACGCCGCCCGCGACCGCGACCGCCGCGGCGCCGCGGCTGCGCGTGCACGCGCTCTCGAGCACGAGCTTGTCGACGGGCCCGTTGGACGCGCGGGCGCGCACGCGCCGCACCCACCACGCGTCGCGTGGCCGCGAGGCCGCGAGGCGCCAGGCGTCGGCATCGCGCGAGCCGGCCTGGCCGGGGTAGTGCGCGCTGGCGAGCACCATGCCGTCGCTGCGCACGATGGCGAGGGCGTCGAAGCCGAAGGAGGCGCGCATCTCGGGGATCACCGCCGCGAGCTCGCCGCGCGCCTCGTCGGTGAACTGCCGCGTCTCGAGCTGCAGGAGCGTGCGGTCGACGAGGTAGTCGTGCTGGCAGAAGCGGTCGAGGGCGCGCTGCTGCGCCGCCGCGCGCTCGACGAGGGTGCGCTCGACGCGGGCCAGGGCGGCGGTGCGGCGGTCGGTGTCGGCCTGCGCGTAGCGCTGCGTGAGGCGCGCGCGGGCGAGGGCCCCGGCGCCCACGAGCGGCGTGAGGCCGCACGCCAGCATCGCGACCACGAAGCGCGTGCGGAGCTTCACGGCGCGGGGCGCGCGCGCAGGTGCCGCGGCGTCTTGCGCGCGATGGGCTCGCCGCTCGCGAGGGTGGCCACGAGGCGGCCGCGCTTGAACACCCAGAGCGTGGCGGGGTCGCCGTGGGTCCACGTCTCGTCGACGGTGAGGGGCGTGGTGGCGATGACGGCGACGCGGTCGCGCGCGGTGGTGACGGCGCCGAAGTCGATGGTCACGTCGTCGTCTTTGAGGGTGGCGCGGCCGAAGGGGTACCGTCGTACGATGTGGCAGAGGCGCGTGTCGCAGCGCGCGAAGAGGTACTCGCCGTTGCCCATCACGAAGTTGAAGGTGCCCCGGCGGGCGATGCGTCCGGCCTCGTGCGCGAGGGCCTCCCACAGGGCCTCGGGGCGCTCGGGCGCGGTGCGAAACGACGCGCGCAGCGACTCGAGCAGCGAGCAGAAGGCGTGCTCGCTGTCGGTGGTGCCCACGGGTTGAAAGCGCCCGAGCTTGAGCGCGTCGGCGTCGCGCACGGTGCCGTTGTGGGCGAAGACCCAGTGCCGCCCCCAGAGTTCTCGCTGAAAGGGGTGCGTGTTGGCGAGCTTCACGTGGCCGCGGGTCTTCTTTCGAATGTGCGCCACGGCCTGCAAGGTCTTCACGGGCGTGTGCTTGAAGAACTCGGCGAGCGGCGACGCCGCGCAGGCCCCGGGGTCGAGAAAGAGCCTCGCCGCGCGGCCCTCATAGAATGCCAGGCCCCACCCGTCGGCGTGCGGCCCCGTGCAGCCCCCGCGCTTGGAGAAACCGCGGAACGAGAACACCAGGTCCGTCGGGGTGTTGCAGTCCATCCCAAGCAGTTCGCACATGTGAAGGTCCGCGAGTGTATCCCCGCACGGCCCGCGGGCGCCCCTTTCTCGCAGTCGTTCCGCGGCGCGCGACGAAACGACCGCAGGTGTCAAAAATCAAGGGGCGCGCTTCCCAAGGCCTGATTGGAGGTTGTACTGTGCAGAAGGTGGGCGCGGTAAACGCACGTGCTTCTCAAAAATCGGAATTGGTTTCCAACGCAACGCGGAGGGCCATTGATGTCACACACACCCTTGCTGGCACAGGCGCAGCGACCCGTGGAGCGCGCCTCGACGCGCCCCGTGGCGGCCGATTTCGTCGCGCAGATGCGGCGCCTGTGGGTGCACCACGACCCGATGCGCTTCGTGGGTGACGAGGGCGCCGCCTACGACCTCTACGACCACCAGGCCTATGTGACCGCGCTCTGCGCCGACGAAATCCTGAGCGAGGGCGACGCCGAGAAGATCGTCACCACCATGCTCCGCCACGAGTTCGGCTCGCAGGGCCCCGTGTGGATTCACCCCGACTTCGTGCCGCGCGTGCAGAGCCTCGCGCGCGACCTCTTCGTCGCCACGCAGCAGCGCGCGCGCCGCCCCGTCTCCGTCGTCCCGCCCGCCCGCTGAGGGCGCCGCTCCCCGCTCACCCCGCGGCTTCGCGCGCTGCGCAGCCTTCGAGCAGTGGCGTTTTCGCGCGGCCGCTGCGGCGCGCGGCCCACGCCACGGTGAACGTCGATTTCACGTTTGCGCGGTCGATTGCGGCTTCACGCGAACGCCGCGAGGCGTTACCACACGTGTCCTGCGTTCTGACCTTTGCTTGCCGTAACGAGCTTTTGAAGACCGACACGCTACGCGCTCCTCTGCTTGCGACGAGGTACCGGATGCCGTCTTCTGCCGCTGGTCGAACGCTCCCGTGGATCGCTGCTGCCCTCGCCGGGGTCGGCGCTGTGCTCGCCTCCGCGGTGCCCGTTCGCTCGCAGGTTCGCACGTGCCCCGTGGGCATGGCCTTCGTCCCGAGCGCGGGCCTCGCGGGCGCCGCCGCGGGCGGCTACTGCATCGACCGCTACGAAGCCTCGCTGCGGCAGACCACCGAGGCCGGCGACGACCGCCCCTGGTCGCCGTACCTCACTCCCGATCGGGTGAGCGTGCGCGCCATCAGCGCGCAGGGCGTGGTCCCGCAAGGCTACATCTCACAGCACCAGGCCGCCGCCGCGTGCGCCGCCTCGGGCAAGCGCCTCTGCGCCGACAACGAGTGGCAGCGCGCCTGCCGCGGGCCCCGCGCGCAGACCTTCGGCTACGGCAACCAGCGCGCGCAGGGCCGCTGCAACGAGAACCATCGCTGGCACCCCGTGGTGCAGCTGTTTCGGGCGGGCGCGCAGGCCCTGTGGGGCCACGTTCAAATGAACGACCCGCAGATCAACCAGCTCCCCGGCACCGTGGCCCTCACGGGCGCCCACACGGGCTGCAGCAACGAGTACGGCGTGCACGACATGGTGGGCAACCTCCACGAGTGGACGTCGAACCCCGCCGGCACCTTCCGCGGCGGCTACTACATGGACACGACGATCAACGGCAACGGCTGCAACTACGTGACCGACGCCCACGACCCGAGCTACCACGACTACAGCATCGGGTTTCGCTGCTGCGCCGCCGCCTCGGCCGACTGACCGCCTCGCTCAGCCCCGCTTGAACATCTGCGCCACGCGCCCCGCGAGGGACCGCCACGCGGGCGGGTGCTTCGCGCTGAGCACGCGCCCGTCGACGGCCGAGAGCGCCACGTGGCCTTCGAAGCGCGTGTTCGAAGCGACGCCCTCGTACTGGTAGCGCCGCAGCCACACGGGATAGTGACAGAGCGCCGTGGAGCGCACGCGCACCTCGGCCTCGGTGTAGAGCGCGCTCGACGGCTGCACGCTGCGCCGCAGGCGCGCGGTGGCCTCGCGCTCGGCCTCGTCGCGCGTCACGTCGGGGGCGACCTCTTCGCCCTCGGTGATGGGGTGCGTGAGCTTCGAAGCCATCGCGTCGAGGGCGAGGGTGATCGACGGCGACGGGTCGAAGGGGAGCATCTTGCGCGCGAGGAGCACCACCACCTCGTCGCGGTGCTTCGACCCGCCCGTGGGGAGCACCGCGCGCAGGCGGCCCTTCGCGTCGGTGGTGCTCCGCAGGCCCACGTGAAACCCGTCGGCGGAGGCGTCGACGCGCCACAGGGGCACCCACACGAGCTGCGCGCCCTCGATGTCGGCGCGGTGCGCGTCGGGCGGGCGCAGCATGCCCGCTTGAATGGCCTCGCGGCCGAGGCGGTCGCCCTCGTCGAGCGCGAGGTGCGCGGGCACCACGAAGGCCTCGCCGTCGCCCACGCGCACGGTGGCGACGGGGGGCGGCGCGATGGGGCCGAAGCGTCGGCGGCGGGCTTCGAGGGTCATCGCGCGGGGCCCTTCATGTGAGCGTGACCTTGCGCTCGACGTAGCCCGTGCGGCAGCAGCCGACGCGCACGGTGAAGGTGCCCGCGCCGCGGACGATCCACTCGGCGGTGCGCGAGCCCGTGTTGCCGCGGCTGCGGAGGTAGAAGAGCGCCGCGTTGCCGAAGAGGCCGCGGCCCCAGCCGTCGAGGTGGCCGATCTCGCGGTGCGCGTGGCCGGCGTCGACGAGGGCGCACCCCTCGGTGCGCACGGTGGCGTGCACGGGCTCGTTCCAGGGGAGGGCGCGCGCCGACGAGAGCACGTAGGTGGGGAGGTAGCCGTGGTTCTCGACGGTGACCGTGACGGCGCTGAGCCCGTCGCCGAGGGAGGCGACGGTGAGGTGCGCGATGGTGAGCGCGGGCGCCATCGAGGCGACGCGGAGGAAGGCCGCGGACTGCCGCGCGCACACCTCGCCGAGCTGATCGGGGGGAGGGTTCCAGATGCCGACGCGGGGGTCGATGCCGCCCACGTCGACGACGCCGAGCTGCGGATGGACGAAGGGGCGCCAGGGACGAAGAAACCGGCAGGCGTTGTGCTCAGCGTCCCACTTTCCGAGGCGCACGAGCTCGTCGCGGGTGAGCTTGGAGTAGTGGTCGACGAAGGGCTTCTTGCGCTCGATGCCGAGCTGGCGGAACAAGTCCCACAGCTCCACCACATAGGCCAGGGCGCCGCGCTGGTGGTAGGCATAGTCGGAGAGGTCGCCGTGCAGGGGATTCTCCGGCTCGTAGAGAAACTCGTGGAAGCCGCTCACAGTGGCATAGCCGGTGTGCTCGGTCATCCAGGCCTCCACCTGCTCGTAGATGCCGAGGTCGCCCG
>CAISKJ010000060.1 GCA_903885885.1 uncultured delta proteobacterium | reverse complement strand
TGCCCTTGCGCTGCAAGGGCGTGCGCGGTCGTCTCCCGAGTGCCGCATCCATCGGTGACAATCCGTCGGTGGCGCTGGTTGCCCACGTCGGAGCCCTTGCAGCGCAAGGGCAGCCGCGAGCCTCTACCGTTCAACACCGACGCCACCAGCGGGCACAGCCACGCCCTCGCTCCGCGGGGGCGGGGCGCGCGGCAGCGCGGGTGGGGGCCGTGAGCGGCGCTACGGCGTAACGCAGGCGCCGCGACGGCAGGTGAGCCCGGTCGCGCAGACGTTGCCACAGGCGCCACAGTTGCGGACGTTTGTCTGCAGATCGTAGCAACTATCAGGAAAGCCACGACACAACGTAAATCCGGGTGCACAGACGCAGGCACCCGCAGAGCACGTCTGTCGATGCAACGTGCAGTCGTTGCCGCAGAAGCCACAGTTGAAATCATCGTTCAACAGGTTGTTGCAATCAGGGCCGCAGTACGTAAGTCCGCTCGGACAGACGCAGGCCCCTGCGGTGCAGCTCATCCCAAACAGGCAGGATTGAGCGCATGCGCCGCAGTTCGCGCGATCGGTCCGCGTGTCGACGCAGGTGCCGCCGCAGAGGGTGAACATCGCAGGGCACGCGCAGGCCCCCGCCACGCAGGTCTGCCCCCCCGTGCAAGCGCGCGCACAACCTCCGCAGTGCAGTCGATTGCTCAGCGTGTCGACACACGTTCCGTCGCACAGCGAGAACAACGCGGGGCACGGCCCCGTGTCGGCGATCGAGGCCTCTGGAGCGACGTCTCTCACATCGGCGACGTCGCCGTCGGCCGCGTCTTGTTGCGCGGTTACGTCGCTCGCATCACTCGCGTCTGCACTGGCCTCCTCCATCGCGTCCAGCGCATCGAAGACCGCGCTCTGATCGGCGAGCACATCGATCGCAGCTTCGGGGGCCACGTCGGGTCCTCCCGCATCGCCGCAGAGGGTGGCGTCGAGGCACGCATCGACCGCGGGAGAATCTGCGTCGGCGACGTCTTCGACCGGGCAGGTGTCGCGCAGCGTGCAAGGCGTGAAATCGACCTCGGGCAGGCACCCCGCCAGCCCCAGAGACAACACAGCAACGAGCAATCCGAGGCGCTCAGGTAGGTTCACGATGCCCTGTTCGGTATCACGAGGCGCTCACGCTACGGAAGATGCGCGTGCGGGGCATTGCTGCGCACATCTTCACGGCGCCCCGCGGTGCGTGATACCCGTTGTGTATGCGACCTTCGTCTTTCGGGTGGCTCCGCGCTGCGGCCTTCATCGGCACCGTCGTCCTCTCTGCGTGCAGCGACGGCGGCTCGTCGGGCACCGCGAGCTGCACGCCCGCGTGCCGTGACGGCTTCACCTGCGTGTCGGGCACCTGCGTGTCGGCCTGCAACCCCGCGTGCGGCGCCGGTGAGCTCTGCGTCATCCGCGCGGGAGCACCCATCTGCGCGACGCTCATCACGCCCGACGGGAGCACCGACGACATCGTCGACGCCACCACGCCGGGCGACACCACGCAGCCTCCGACCGACGTGACCGCGCCCACCGATGGCACCGCGCCCACCGACGTGCCCGTTACGCCGACCGACGCGGGCCCCTTCGATGGCGGCGTTCGCCCTCCGTGCGGCATGACGGACCAGCCCTGCTGCAACACCTACGCGTGCGCGGGCAACAACTTCTGCAACTCCAGCACGAGGCGCTGCCAGGCCTTTACGCCCGAGGCCGACGAGTGCACCACAACCGGGGTGTGCCCCGCGGGGCGCGTATGCGGCTTCGGCGCGCGTTGCAGCGGCGGTGATCGCAGCTGCCTGCGCTGCATCGCGCCCGACGCGATGGGCTCGCCCGAGGGCGCCGCGTGCAACCTCCCGACGACGCCCCTCTGCGCGAACAACCTCTGCGTCTCCGCCGCGTGCCGCACGGCCTGTGCGCTCGGCGCCACGGGCGACGCGGCGTGCCGCGCGCTCAACCCCAACAGCGCGTGCGCCGAGTTCTCGTCGACGCCGCGCGCGCCCGATGGCGGCGTCGGCCCTACGACGCTGCTCGGCGCGTGCGTGCCCAGCTGTCTGCGCGACGCCGACTGCACGGGCGGCCTGCACTGCGGCATGTCGGGGCAAGGCATCACGGATACGCTGCTTCTCTACTGTCGCCGCTCCTTCGGCACGCTCCCGTCGGGCGCCGTCTGCCCGATGACGCCCTCGTCGCTCAGCGACCCGACGATGTTCTGCCAGAGCGCCCAGTGCCTCGCGATGATGGGCAGCACCTCCATGGGCAACTGCTCGGCCTTCTGCGCCACCGACGCCGACTGCCCCACGGTGCTTCCGCACTGCCGCGAGACGCCGTTCTTCCGCCCGAGCTTCCCGATGACGAGGAGCACCGTCCCCATTCGCATGTGCGACCGCTGACCGTCCGCACGCATCACGCCCCCCACCGCATCGCGCATTCCCTTCGCCTCCTGTAAGCCCCGGCACGCACCCGTAGCATCTCCCGCGCGCGGCGCGATCGTGGTATGCGCGTCGTCCCCGCGCGCTCGCTGGGCGCACCGTTCGCTCACGCGCATCGCGCGACGCCTCTGCATCTCCTCCAATGGGAGCTGACATCGAGATGGATCAGGATTTCGGCATCAACCAGGCCTTCGTCGAAGAGCTTCTTCTTCGTTACAAAGAGAACCGCGCCACCGTGAGCGAGTCGTGGTCGCGCTACTTCGACCGCGCCAACGGCCACGACGCCGCCGCGCCCGTCGGCCACGAGGCCGCGCCCGCCGCGCGCCCGCCGCGCGCCTCGCACGCGCCCGGCGCCGTCGACGAGCGCGCCGACCTCGCGCAGCGCGTCGAGGAGCTCATTCAGGCCTACCGCACGCGCGGTCACCTCTGGGCCGACCTCGACCCGCTGGGGCTCGCGCAGAAGCCCCCCGCCGAACTCACCGCCGAAGCCGCAGGCCTTCGCCCGTCGGACCTCGACGTGGTGGTCCCCACCGGCGACCTCGCGGGCCCCGCGCAAGCGGCCGTGCGCGACGTGATCGCCCACCTCGAGGAGACGTACACCCGCTCCATCGGCGTGGAGTTCACCCACATCGAAGACCCCGCGCAGCGCGCGTGGCTCCAGCAGCGCATGGAGGCCTCTTCGAACCGCACCCGCCTCAGCGCCGCCGAGCAGCTGCACATTCTCGGTCGCCTCATCGACGCCGAGATCTTCGAGCTCTTTCTGCACACGAACTTCCTCGGCAAGAAGCGCTTCTCGCTCGAGGGCGGCGAGAGCCTCATTCCCCTCATGGACCTGATGATCGATCAGGCCGGCGACCTCGGCGTCGAAGAGGTCGTCATCGGCATGGCCCACCGCGGCCGTCTCAACGTGCTCTTCAACATCATGGGCAAGTCGCCCAAAGACATCTTCGCGCACTTTCTCGACGCGCACCCCGAGCTCAGCAAGGGCCGCGGCGACGTGAAGTACCACCTCGGGTACTCGAGCGACCGCGTGAGCCCCGCCGGGCAGAAGATGCACCTCTCGCTGGCGTTCAACCCCTCGCACCTCGAGTTCGTAAACCCGGTGGTCGAGGGCCGCGTGCGCGCCAAGCAAGACCGCATCGGCGACACGAAGCGCAGCCGCGTGCTGCCCCTTCTCATCCACGGCGACGCGGCCTTCATCGGCCAGGGCGTGGTGGCCGAGACGCTCAACCTCATGAGCCTCGAGGGGTACTCCACCGGCGGCACCCTGCACGTGGTGGTGAACAACCAGGTGGGCTTCACCACCAACTACGAAGACGCGCGCTCCACGCGGTACTCCACCGACCTCGCGCGCATGCTGGGCATCCCCATCTTTCACGTGAACGGCGAAGACCCCGAGGCCGTCGCCCACGTGGCGCGCCTCGCCGTGGAGTACCGCCAGGCCTTCGCGCGCGACGTCGTCGTCGACATGTACTGCTACCGCAAGTGGGGCCACAACGAGGGCGACCAGCCGCGCTTCACGCAGCCCGTGATGTACGCCGCCATCGACCGCAAGGCGACGGTGCGCGCGGCCTACGTGAAGAAGCTCATGGCCACCGGCGGCGTCACGCAGGAGCAGGTCGACGCCCTCGCCGCGGCCCGCAAAGAGACCCTCGAGACCGCCCTCGTCGAGACGAAGACCCTCGGGTACATCCCCCCGACCACGGGCATGGCGGGCCTCTGGGAGCCCTTCAAGGGCGGCCCCGACGCGGGCGTCCCCGAGGTGCCCACGGCCGTCGAACTTGCGAAGCTCAAGGCGCTGCTCACCACGCTCACCGAGCTGCCCGAGGGCTTCAACGCCAACGCCGAGCTCGAGCAGAAGGTGCTCGTCGCGCGCAGGCAGCGCATCGAGGGAACGCTCCCGCTCGACTGGGGCACCGCCGAGGGCCTCGCCTTCGCGTCGCTCCTCAACGAGGGCTACCCCATTCGATTGAGCGGGCAAGACGCGCGTCGCGGCACCTTCTCGCACCGCCACTCGGTGTGGACCGATGTGAAGACCGGCGCGCGCTACACGCCCTTCAGCAAGGTGGCCACGGGCCGCGGGCGCTACGAGGTGTGGGACTCGCCGCTCTCCGAGACGGGCGTGCTCGGCTTCGACTACGGGTACTCGCTCGACCACCCCGACGGGCTCGTGATCTGGGAGGCGCAGTTCGGCGACTTCGCCAACGGCGCCCAGGTGATCATCGATCAGTTTCTGGTCTCGTCGGAAGACAAGTGGAACCGCCTGAGCGGCATCGTGCTGCTGCTCCCGCACGGCTTCGAGGGGCAGGGCCCCGAGCACTCGAGCGCGCGCATCGAGCGCTTTTTGCAGCTGTGCGCCGAAGACAACATCGTGGTGTGCAACCTCACCACGCCCGCGCAGATCTTCCACGCGCTGCGCCGCCACGTGCTGCGCCCCCTGCGCAAGCCCATGATCATCATGACGCCCAAGAGCCACCTGCGCTCGAAGGAGGCCGTGTCGACCATGGACGAGCTCGCCACGGGGCACTTCCAGCGGGTGATCCCCGATGGGAGCGTCGACCCGGCCGCGGCGCGCAAGGTCATCGCGTGCTCGGGCAAGGTCTACTGGGACCTCGTGAAGGCCCGCGCCGACCGCAAGATCACCGACGTGGCCATCGTGCGCATCGAGCAGCTCTACCCCCTCTCGAAGGCCCAGCTGCAAGAGACCTTCGCCCCCTACCGCGACGGCACGCCCCTCGTGTGGGTGCAGGAAGATCCCTGGAACATGGGCGGCTGGTACTTCATCGCCGCGCGCTTCCCCGAGCTCCTCGGCCACCGGCTGCCGCTCTCGTGCGTGTCGCGCGACGAGAGCGCCTCGCCCGCCACGGGCTCCGAGAGCAGCCACAAGGTCGAGCAGGCCGAGCTCCTCGACAAGGCCTTCGCGTAGGGCCTCCCTTCATTTCTTCGAGCCGAAGCCCTATCGGCGCGGCGTCGGCCTTTGCTACACATCGAAGCCCATGCGGGTGCTCCTGGTCGACACGGAGCTCGATGGGCGCGCGCGCGCGCGATCGCGTCGTCGTTCGCCCTGAGAGACCACAGCCCGATTCGTTGCGCTAACGCCGCCGGGGCGTGCGCCGCGATCGAAGAATCGTCGTTCGATCTCATCGCCGTGGTGGGCGACGACGACCCGCGCGGGCTCCTCGCGCTGTGCGCGGCCCTGCGCGCGGCGGCGGGCGACACGTTTCTCCTCGCGCTGGTGAGCACCCACGACCCCGAGCTCGTGGGGCACCTCCTCGACGCGGGCGTCGACGACTGCTTCGGGCTGCCCTTCGAGCCCCGACGGTTCACCGCCCGGCTGCGCGTGGTGGAGCGCACCCTCGAGCAGCGCGCGCGCCTCGGCGAGGCCGAGCGCGAGGCGAAGGAGGTCAACGCGCGCCTCCTCCTCGCCGATCGCCTCGTGAGCGTGGGCACCCTCGCCGCGGGCGTCGCGCACGAGATCAACAACCCGCTCATGTACGTGATCGCCAACCTCGAGTTCGTGAGCCGCCAGCTCGCGAGCGCCGAGGCCCCCGTGGGCGAGCGCCGCGAGCGCGTCGTGCGGGCCCTGTCGCAGGCCCGCGAGGGCGCCGACCGCGTGAGCCAGATCGTGCGGAGCCTGCGGACGTTCTCGCGCGGCGACGAAGACCGCCGCGGCCCCGTGTCGGTCACCGACGTGATGGAGTCGAGCCTCGCCATGGCGTGGAACGAGGTGCGACACCGCGCGCGACTCGTACGAGACTACCTCCCCGTGGCGCCCGTCGAGGCCAACGAGGCGCGCCTCGGGCAGGTGTTTCTCAACCTCGTGGTGAACGCCGCGCAGGCCATCCCCGAGGGGCGCGTCGACGAGCACGAGATCCGCGTGTCGGCGCGCGAGGCGAACGGCAAGGTCGTCGTCGAGGTGAGCGACACGGGCGCGGGCATTCCGAGAGAGATCCTCGGGCGCATCTTCGACCCCTTCTTTACGACCAAGCCCGTGGGCGAGGGCACGGGCCTCGGCCTCTCGATCTGCCACGGCATCGTGAAGAACCTCGGCGGCGAGATCGTGGTGGAGCGCAACGTCACCCGCGGCACGACGTTTCGCGTGGTGCTCCCCGCGGCGGCGCCGGCGCGCGCGGTGGTGCGCACGTCGGTCCCGCCGGCCCCGCTGGGGGCGCGCGCGCGGGTGCTCATCGTCGACGACGAGCCCAACCTGCGCCTCTCGCTCGCGCAGATCCTCGCCACCGAGCACGACGTACGCGAGACCGCGTCGGGCCACGAGGTGCTCGACATGATGCGCGAGGGCGTGCGCTTCGACGTGATCCTCTGCGACCTGCTCATGCCCGAAATGTCGGGCGTCGATCTCTTTCAGGCCCTCGAGGCGGTGGCCCCCGACCAGTGCAAGCGCGTGGTGTTTCTCACCGGCGGCGCCTTCACGCCGCGCGCGCAGGAGTTTCTCGCGCGCATCGCCAACCCCCGCATGGAGAAGCCCTTCGACATCGATGAGCTCCTGGTGCTCATTCGAAAGGTGATGCGGTAGAACGCTCACCGATGGCGACGCTCTCCGACGAACTGCGCGCGAGCCTGCGCGAGGCCCTGCCCCCCGACACCGTCTCCTACGACCCCGCCGACCTCGCGGAGTACGGCCGCGACTGGACGAAGGTGTACGCCCCGGCGCCCTCCGCGGTGGCCTTTCCGCGCAGCACCGACGAGGTCGCGCGCATCGTCGCGCTCTGCGACAAGTACGGCGCCCGGGTGGTGCCCTCGGGGGGCCGCACGGGCCTCGCGGGCGGCGCCGTGGCCCGCGACGGCGAGCTCGTGCTGTCGCTCTCGCGCATGCGCGCCATCGACCCGGTAGACCCGGTCGCGATGACGGTGCGCGTCGACGCCGGGGCCGTCACCGAGGCCGTGCACCAGCGCTGCGCCGAGCACGGGCTCACGTGGCCCGTCGACTTCGCCTCGAAGGGCTCGAGCCACGTGGGCGGCAACATCGCCACCAACGCGGGCGGGGTGAAGGTGATCCGCTACGGCCTCACGCGGCAGTGGGTGCTCGGGCTCGTGGTGGTCACCGCGAAGGGCGACGTGCTGCGCCTCAACGGCGCGCTCGAGAAGAACAACACGGGCCTCGACCTGCGCCAGCTCTTCATCGGCACCGAAGGCACCCTCGGGGTGATCACCGAGGCCACGCTCAAGCTCACGCGGTTGCCGGGGCCCTCGCAGGTGCTCCTGCTCGGCGTGAGCGACCTCGCGGCGGTGCTCGCGCTCTTTCGCGTGGCGCGCCGCGGGCCCTTTGTTTTAAGCGCGTACGAGTTCTTCACGGACAAGTGCATCGCGCGGGTGCAGCGGCACCGCAAGCTGCGCGTTCCCTTCGACACGGCGTGCTCGCACTACGTGCTCATGGAGGTCGAGGCGCACGACCGCGACGCGCTCGAGGCGTGGCTCGCCTCGCTCTTCGAAGAGGGCCTCGTGGTCGACGGAACGATGTCGCAGGACAGCTCGCAGGCCGCGGCGCTGTGGGCCCTGCGCGAGGGCATCTCCGAGAGCCTGTCGGCCACGGGGATGCCCCACAAGAACGACGTGGCGCTCCCCATCGCAGAGCTCGAGGCGTTCTGCGCGCGCTTCGAAGCGGTGTTCGCCGCGCGCTACCCGGGGTGGGAGATCGTGACGTTTGGCCACATCGGCGACGGCAACCTGCACCTCAACGTGATGAAGCCCGACGCGATGCGCCGCGAAGACTTCCTCGCGCAGACCCACGAGGCCGACCGCGAGCTCTTCGAACTGGTGCGCCATCACCGCGGGAGCATCTCGGCCGAGCACGGCGTCGGGCTCTTGAAGAAGCCCTGGCTGAGCTATTCGCGCACGCCCGAAGAGATCGCGATGCTCGTGGCCGTGAAGCGCGCGCTCGACCCGAACAACACGCTCAACCCGGGCAAGATCTTCGACCTGCCGTGACTTGCGCGGGCGGTGCGCGGGTGCACACTGCGCCGCCCCCCGCGCGGTAAGAACTCCCACTCCCACGAGGTCGAACGCTCACAGTGCGCACGCGGCGATGGAACTTCGGTGCATGGTTCGCGCTCGCCGCGGTGGGCACCTTCGTGTACGGCGTCGAGTCGTGGCGCCGCGGGGCCTCGACGCGCGCCTCGCGGGGCGAGCAGGCGCGCTTCCACGCCGCGGTGACGTGCCTTCTCGGCGCCGACGGGGCGCGCCTCGCGTACTCGCCCGGTGAGGCCCGCGCGCGGCTCCGCGCCCTCGCGATGGACACCCCGCTCGAGCCGGCGCCCACGTGGATCGACCGCTGCGTGCCCCTCCTGCGCGACCTCGCCGTGCACGGCGCCGAGGTCGACGTCACGCAAGACCCGCGGGGAGCCTCCACCGCGGTGGGGCGCCACGCGCGCGAGCTCGCCCTCGCCGCGTCGCGCGTGGGCCTCGTGTGGCAGATTCGCGCCGGCGACCCGGGCACCGACATGGACACCGTGGCCGAGCTCCTCGTGCGCACGGCCACGGAGATCGACCTCGCCAGCGTCGAGGTCTCCCACGACACGCTCAAGGGGCCGCGCGCCCCCACGCCGCGCCCGCGCTTCACCATGACGCGCCTCGAGACGGGGGGGCTGCTCCCGCTGCCCGTGGGCTCTCCCGCGCGCTTCCTGGTGGGCTCGCCGCTGCCCTTCGTCACGGCCGTGGAGGTGCGCGCGGGGGCGCTGCGCACCGCGGTGGTCGCCAACGACGACGCCCGCTGGTGGCGCGTGGTGCCGCAGG
>CAISKJ010000059.1 GCA_903885885.1 uncultured delta proteobacterium | reverse complement strand
GATCTCGGGAGCAGCGCGCCGAGCGCGATCCAGAGGGCGGCGTAGAGGGCTGCGAGGAGCGCGAGAGACGTGAGGGCGAGGGTGAGCGTGGGGCGCGAGGCGTCGGCGAGCTCCATGAGCGCGCGACCGCCGTCGGCGTAGAGGGCGAACACGCCGTCGGGGTGCCTGCGGAGCGGCGCGAGGAGCGGGAGCGTGACGATGGCGGCGCCCGCCCACGCGAGCGCGAGCTGCGCGCAGCAGAGGGCCGCGAGGGCCACCTTGCGGCCGCGAAAGAGGGGCGCGCTCACGGGCCCACCGCCTGGAGAACGAGCCCGAACCAGTAGGCGATGCGCGCCACCGCGGCCATGGGGGAGCGCGCGGGCTGACCGTCGGCGAGGCGCGCGTTGTCGATGCGCGACGTGTCGAGGGGGACGCGGTTCCACGGGTCGACGCGCGCCGCGCGGAGGGGTGCGGCGCCCTCGTAGGGGAGCTCGACCTGGTCGCCCTGACCGCTCCAGTGGACGAGCCGGCGGTGGCCGCGGGTGTCTTCGAACACCACGTCGACGGGGAGCGAGAGGCCGCCCTCGCGGTGCACCACCACGCTGCCCACGTGATGCCCGCCGCGGGGGCGCGACGCGGCGCTCTCGATGGAGTAGTTCATGCGCAGGGGGCGCTCGAGGGCGGGGGCCAACAGGTCGTCGACGACGGGCGCTCCGAGCGAGTCGCGCATCGAGGCGTAGAAGTCGTCGGGGGTCGGGTGGCGAAAGCGCCACGCTTCGACGTAGCGGCGCAGGGCGAGGCGAAAGCGCTCGCGGCCCACCATCATTTCGGCGGTGCGAAGGGTCGTGGCCGTGCGCGAGTACACGTGCATGGCGTAGGTGCCGAAGCTCGGAAACTCCGCGGCGCCGCGCGCGACGGGGAGCGGGTGGCGGATGCCCGCGGACCACGAGGCCTCGAGCGCGAAGGCCTCGAGGCGCAGGCCCGCCCACGGGAGCTCGACGAAGGGGCCGCCGCGGCCGTAGAGGTCTTCGAGGCCCGCCGCCGTGGCGTACTCGGTGAAGCCCTCGTCGAGCATGGGCCACGCGTTCTCGTTGGAGGCCACCAGCCCGTAGAAGTACTGGTGCATGAACTCGTGGAGCGTCACGTAGGCCACGTCGCGCACCCCGTCGGGCGTGTACCAGTCGGCGCCCGTGGTGATGAGCGTGGGGTACTCCATGCCGCCGGCGCCCTCGGCGTCGCGCGGGGGGATCACCACCGTGAGGCCCGGGTAGGGATAGTCGCCGTAGCGGTGCTGATAGGCGGGCATGGCCCGGCGGAGGCACTCGATGGTGGCGGCCGCGGCGCGCTCGAGGCCCGGGGGATAGAGCACGCGCAGCGCGACGTCGCCGGCCTCGTCGCGGCGCTCGCGGAAGTGATCCCACGCGGTGAAGGCGAAGTCGTGCACGGGCGACGCGCTGAAGCGCAGGTGGTCGCCGTCGTCGCGGCGCTCGACGAGAACGGGCTGCCCCGTGGCGCCCACGGTGAACCCGCGGGGCACCGTGACGGAGACCTCGTAGCGCCCGAAATCGGCGTAGAACTCCGAGTTTCCGTGCAGCGCGAAGTGGGCCCAGGTGCCGTCGGCCTCGAGCACGGCGACCTTGGGAAACCACTGCGCCACCATGTGAAAGCTGCCCTTGTACCCCGTGCGCGCGAAGGCCTCGGGGAGCACCGACGTCCACGCCATGGTGAGCGTGATCTCTTCGCCGGGCGCGACCGCGCGCGGCAGCGCGACGTGGAGCTGCGTGCGGTCGTCGGGCACGCTCGGGTCGTTCGTTGCGCCCGCGAGGAGGTCTTCGCCCGTGGCGAGGCGCAGGGCGCGCAGGTCGAGGTGACCGTTGCGTCCGCGCGCGTTGCCGCGGTGCTCGCCGCCGGTGGTGCGGGCGAAGAGCGATCGGTCGTCGGCGAAGGCGTTGAGGTAGAGGTGAAACCACAGGTCGCGCACGGCGACGCGCGACGTGTTGCGCCAGCGGAGCGTCCCGTCGCCGGTCACCGTGTGGCGCTGCGGGTCGAGGCGCGCGTCGAGCGTGTAGTTGGCCACGTCGACGG
This sequence comes from uncultured delta proteobacterium, assembly GCA_903885885.1. Classification (GTDB taxonomy): domain Bacteria; phylum Myxococcota_A; class Polyangia; order Polyangiales; genus CAISKJ01. The sequence goes on along the minus strand of CAISKJ010000059.1, from coordinate 1,069 downwards.
CCGGCGGGTCGGCGTGCGCCCGCGTGGCCGCGAGTGCGAGCGCCAACGCGACGAGGCCACTGGAGCGTTGCAGGGGGAGCTTCACGGGGCGGCGCATCATCGCTCAGAAGGCCCCCCGTTGCGCAGATTTGTGGCGCCCGCAGGGGCGACAAACGCTGGTGGCGCAAGGCTCGTTCGCTGTAGCCTCGGCGCCGTTCATGAGAACGCCGTGATCGTCGACACGAGCTCTCCCGCCGCGCGCGCGCAGTACGACGCCAACGTGGCCTTCGCCCTCGGGTATCGCGCGTGCAGCGTCGCGCGTCCGGGCCGTCCGCGGGTGCTGGTGACGGGCTTCGGGCGCTTTCTCGACAACGCCACCAACGCCACGGGCAAGATCGTGAGCGCGCTCGTTCCCGCCGCGCGGTACCCCGCCACGGCGCGTCCGCCGCGGGGCGAGGTCGACCCGCCGGGGCCGCAGACGAGCGTCGCGCAGGGCACGCTCACGCTGGAGCGCGCGGGCGAGGTCGACGTGTGCGCGATGGTGCTCCCGGTGTACTGGGACCTCGCGTCGATCGTGGCGCTGCGCGAGATCGAGGCCTTCGCGCCCGACGTGGTGCTCATGAACGGCATCGCGGGCGCCGAGCAAGACCTCTGGATCGAGCTCGGGGCCGTAAACCGCGCGGCCGTGCAGCGCGACGGGTCCGACCTCATCGAGCCCTCGGCGGGCGACGGCCCCCTCGCGCCCATCGTGCCCGACGCGGGCGACGACGACGCCCAGCGCGGCATGCTCCTCTCGTGGGCGTCGGTGCGCGACGCCGCGCGGTCCGAGCTCGCGACCCGCGCGCGCGTCACCGCCGGCGGGCGGCGCCTCGGCGACGTGCTCACGGGCGTGCGCCTCGCGGGCTTTCCGCGCGAGGGCAACACGTACCTCTGCAACAACCTCTCGTACGCGGTAAACTACGCGATGGCCCACCCCGGCCGCGCGCTCACGCTGCTCCGCGCGAGCGACCCGTTGCCAGGCGCGGTCAACGCGGTGAGCGTCGGCCTCGCGCGCGACGCCCGCGCGGTGCCGCGCACCTTCATGCATTGG
>CAISKJ010000058.1 GCA_903885885.1 uncultured delta proteobacterium | reverse complement strand
CGCGAGGTCGGCGGCGAGCGCGCGCTGCGCGAGGGGCACGCCCCGCGTCGCGGGCTTCTCGAGGGCCACGTGCCACACGAAGGAGACGCGGGCGCCCTCCCCGTCGGCGATGGCGCTGATGTGCAGCGTGCCTTCGAGGTCGCCGAAGAGGTCCCACGCCCACGCGTCGCCGCCGCTCGCGACGCAGCGCGCGCTCCACGCGAGGGTGAGCGGCGAGGCCCCGCGCGTGCGCGCCGACACGATGCGCCCCACGCCGCTCGCGGCCCCCGGCGAGGCCTCGACCACCTCGCTCCACGCCGCGGGCCACCAGCGCGCGAACTCGGCGAGCTCGGCGAGCACCGCGGCCACCTCGTCGACGTGGGCGCCCACGCGCCACTGAAACTCGTACCGCTGCGCCTCGCTCATGGGTCCCTCTATGCCTCGCACGGGCGCGCGCCTCGTGTCGATGCCTCGATGACCTCAGCGCACCTCGCAGAAGCCCTCGTAGTCGACGTAGCCGTCGAGGGTGGGTCGCTCGCCGCAGCGCGGACATTCTCTGTCACGTGTGTAGCGCAGCGGTCGGAAGGTCATCGCGAGGGCGTCGTAGGTGAGCACGCGCCCCACGAGGGCGTCGCCGCGCCCGAGAATGAGCTTGATCGCCTCGGTGGCCTGCAGCAGCCCGATCACGCCGGGGAGCACGCCGAGCACGCCCGCCTCCTGGCACGAGGGCGCGAGGGCCGCGGGCGGGGGCTGCGGGTAGAGGCACCGGTAGCAGGGCCCCGACGGGGGCACGAAGGTGGTCACCTGGCCCTCGAAGCGCGCCACGCTGCCGTGCACGACGGGCTTGCGGTGCAGCACCGACGCGTCGCTCACGAGGTAGCGGGTGGGAAAGTTGTCGCACCCGTCGACGATGACGTCGTAGGCGGCCACGAGGCGGTCGACGTTGGCGCGCGTGAGGCGCTCGGGGTGCTTCTCGACGCGCACGTCGGGGTTGAGCGCGCGCAGATGCGCCTCGGCCGAGTCGACCTTGAGCGCGCCCACGCGGGCCGTGCTGTGGAGCACCTGGCGCTGGAGGTTCGAAGCGTCGACCACGTCGGCGTCGACGAGGCCGAGGGTGCCCACGCCCGCGGCTGCCAGGTAGAGCGCCGCGGGCGAGCCGAGGCCGCCGGCGCCCACGAGGAGCACCCGCGCGTCGAGGAGCGCGCGCTGCCCCGCCTCGCCCACCTCGGGGAGCGTGAGGTGCCGCGCGTAGCGGGCGCGCTGCTCGGCCGTGAGCGCGCGCGGAGCGGCCGTGGGAAAGCCCAGCGCGCGCCACTGCGTGAAGCCCGGGTCGACGCGCTCCACGCGGGGGTAGCCCATGTCGACGAGGGTGCGCGCCGCGAGGGCCGCGCGCGCGCCGCCCGCGCAGTAGAGCGCCAGCGGGGCGTCGCGGTCGGGGGCGAGGGCCTCGATGCGCGACTCGAGGAAGGCCCGCGGCGCGCTCACGGCGCCGGGGATGTGCCCCTCGCGAAACTCCTCGGCCTCGCGCACATCGACGAGCGTGAGGGCCTCGCGGGCCTCGACGCGCCGGCGGAGCTCGTCGAGGGACACCGCGCGCGCTGCGCCCTGCGCGTCGGCCATGAGCGCTTGAAACGTCTTCGCCATCGCGCCCGGTGATACACCAACGCGAGGCCGCCGGTGTGCGCGCGGTTGACACGGGCGCCGCGCGAGAACACACGTGGTCGCGTGAAGGTCTACCTCGTTCGAGCCTCGCTCACCGTCGACGCCCCCGCCGACGCGGCCCGCGCCGCGCGCCACCTCTCGCTCCGCGGCCGTCAGGTCGCGCGCTCCGTGGGCACCGCGCTCGCGCGCCACGGCGACGCCGTCGATGCCATCTACACGAGCCCCGAGGTCGCCGCCGTGCAGACCGCCGAGCTCTTCGCCGACCGCACCGATCACCTCGGCGAGGTGCGGGTGCTCCACGGGGTCACCGCGGGCCTCGCGCCGCGCGCCGTGGCCGACGCCGTGCTCGCGGGCGGCGCCTCGGTCATGGTCGTCGGTGAGGAGCCCTGGCTCGCCGCGTTCGGGGCCTTCCTGGTGGGGTCTCCGGCCTTTCCGCCGGGGCGCCCGGCGCAGGTGTCGCTCGTCGAAGATGGCCGCCCGGCGTGGGCGCTCAACCCCGAGACGCTCGTCTTCGCCACCCTCACGGTGAGCTGATGGCGACGCCCGCCGCCCCCGTCACCGCGACGGACTTCTTCGCCCTCACCCCCGACCGCGTGCTGTCGGCCGTCGACGCCATCGGCGTGCGCTGCGCGGGGCTCTGCTACCCGCTCAACTCCCTTGAAAACAGGGTGTACGAGCTCGAGCTCGAAGACCGCACGCGCGTCGTGGCCAAGTTCTACCGCCCCGGCCGATGGAGCGACGAGGCCATCGCCGACGAGCACACCTTCCTCGCCGACCTCGCCGCGGCCGAGATCCCCGTCGCGGCGCCGCTCGCCTTCCCCGACGGCACCACCGCGCGGCGCGACCCCGAGACGGGCATTCTGTGTGCGCTCTTTCCGCGCGTGGGCGGCCGCGCCCCGGAGGAGTTCACCGACGAGCAGCTCGAGCGCCTCGG
>CAISKJ010000057.1 GCA_903885885.1 uncultured delta proteobacterium | reverse complement strand
GCGTGGTGGTGTCGCAGCTGCACCGCTCGCCGGGTGTGTTCTTCGACCACGACAAGGGCAAGACGCACTCGTCGGCGAAGCTCTTGTACTCCGCCCGCGTGATCCCCTACCGCGGTTCGTGGCTCGACTTCGAGTTCGACCCGAAGGACGTGATCTACGTCCGCATCGACCGCCGCCGCAAGCTCCACGCGACGGTGCTTCTGCGCGCGCTCGGGTACACCACCGAGCAGCTGCTGAACTACTACTACGACACCGAGACGGTGCACATCGAGGCGAAGGACAAGTTCGCCAAGGCGATCGAGTACAACATCCTCGCGGGGCAGCGCTCGACGGCCGACATCAAGGTCGGCGCCGACATCCTCGTGAAGAAGGGTACGAAGTTCACCAAGGCCGCGGTGAAGAAGCTCCGCGACGCCAAGGTCGAGCGCCTCTCGATCGACCGCACCGAGGTCGTGGGCCGCGTTGCCGCGAAGGACATCATCGACCCCGAGACGGGCGAGGTGATCGTCTCGTGCAACGAGGTGGTGACCGACAAGAAGCTCGATGAGCTCGCGAAGGCGAACATCGCCAGCTTCAAGGTGCTGTTCATGGACAGCAACCTCGTGGGCTCCTACCTGCGCGACACGCTCGTGACGGATCGCTACGACGATCCCGACGGGCCGATGGCCCCCTTCGTGCGCCAGTACGGCTACGCCGTGGCCGCGCAGATCGACATCTACCGCAAGCTGCGCCCTGGTGACATCCCCGAGCCCAAGGAGGCCACCAAGCTCCTCGAGAACCTGTTCTTCAACCCTGAGCGCTACGACCTGTCGCGCGTGGGACGCCTGAAGCTCAACTACAAGTTCTACAAGGATCGCCCGGTCGAGAAGCAGCCGCAGCTCGACCTCAAGGTGCTCACGAAGGAAGACATTCTTCTTACCGTCAAGCACCTCATCGAGATCAAGAACGGTCGCGGGTCGGTCGACGACATCGACCACCTCGGCAACCGTCGCGTGCGCGCCGTGGGCGAGCTCCTCGAGAACCAGTACCGCATCGGTCTTGTTCGTATGGAGCGCGCCATCAAAGAACGCATGTCGATCACGCCTGAGCTCGACACCCTGATGCCCCACGACCTCATCAACGCCAAGCCCGTCTCGGCGGTGGTGAAGGAGTACTTCGGCAGCTCGCAGCTCTCGCAGTTCATGGACCAGACGAACCCCCTCTCGGAGGTGACGCACAAGCGCCGCCTCTCGGCCCTCGGGCCGGGTGGTCTGACCCGTGAGCGCGCGGGCTTCGAAGTCCGCGACGTCCATGCGACCCACTACGGTCGTATCTGCCCGATCGAGACGCCGGAAGGTCCGAACATCGGTCTTATCGCGTCGCTCTCGACGTACGCGCGCGTGAACGAGTACGGCTTCGTCGAGACGCCGTACCGCAAGATCGAGAACGGCATCGTCAAGCGCGAGGTGCACTGGTTCTCGGCGCTCCAGGAGGAGGGCCACTACATCGCCCAGGCGACGGCCGATGTGGACGAGCACGGCAAGCTCCTCGAGTCGCTGGTCTCGGCTCGCTACAACGGCGAGTTCAAGATGATGCCGCCGGAACAGATCACGCTGATGGACGTGTCGACCAATCAGCTCGTGTCGGTGGCCGCGGCGCTCATCCCCTTCCTCGAGCACGACGACGCCAACCGCGCGCTCATGGGTGCCAACATGCAGCGCCAGGCGGTGCCGCTGGTTCGCACGATGGCCCCGATGGTGGGCACGGGCCTCGAGGCTCAGGTCGCGCGTGACTCGGGCGTGTGCGTGCTCGCGCGCCGTCCGGGTATCGTCGAGACCGCCGACGCGGCGCGCATCGTGGTGCGCGCGCAGGGCAAGCGCGGCGAAGAGCCCGACATCTACAACATGACCAAGTACCAGCGGTCGAACCAGAACACCTGCTGGAACCAGAAGCCCATCGTGAAGCCCGGCGAGCGGGTCGAAGTGGGCGACGTGCTCGCCGATGGTCCCGCCACGGACACGGGCGACCTCGCGCTCGGCGCGAACGTGGTCGTCGCGTTCATGCCCTGGGGCGGATACAACTTCGAAGACTCGATTCTCATCTCGGAGAAGATCGCCAAGTTCGACATCTTCACGAGCGTGCACATCGAGGAGTTCGAGTGCGTCGCGCGCGACACCAAGCTCGGCAAGGAAGAGATCACGCGCGACATCCCCAACGTCGGCGAGGAGGCCCTCAAGGACCTCGACGACGCGGGCATCGTACGCATCGGCGCCGAGGTGAAGCCGGGCGACATTCTCGTCGGCAAGATCACCCCGAAGGGTGAGACGCAGCTCTCGCCCGAAGAGAAGCTCCTCCGGGCCATCTTCGGCGAGAAGGCCGGCGACGTGCGCGACACCTCGCTGCGCGTTCCGCCGGGCGTGAGCGGCATCGTCATCAACGCCCGCGTGTTCGCGCGCAAGGGCACCGAGAAGGACGACCGCGCCAAGGACATCGAAGACCAGGAGCGCGCGCGCCTCGAGAAGGATCGCGACGATCGCATCAAGATCGTGCGCGAGAGCTACCTGCGCCGCGCCCGCACGCTCATCACGGGCAAGACCACGCACGCCAAGCTCGTGGACGACAAGGGCAAGGTGCTCCTCGCCAAGGGCGCCGTGATCGACGAGGCGACGCTCGAGTCGGTGCCGCGCAAGCTCTGGGGGCAGATCACCCTGGACGACCACGACGCCGCCGAGCTCCGTCACATCTTTCAGGAGCTCGACGAGCGCACCACGCAGATGGAGAAGAACTGCGCCGAGAAGGTCGAGAGGCTTTCGAAGGGCGACGAGCTTCCCCCCGGCGTGATCAAGATGGTCAAGGTCTACGTCGCCATCAAGCGCAAGCTCCAGGTGGGCGACAAGATGGCCGGCCGTCACGGCAACAAGGGCGTCGTGTCGCGCATTCTCCCCGAGGAGGACATGCCGTACCTGCCGACGGGCGTCCCCGTCGACGTGGTGCTCAACCCCCTCGGCGTGCCTTCACGTATGAACGTGGGGCAGATTCTCGAGGTGCACCTCGGGTGGGCCGCGCACGAGCTGGGCAACAAGCTCCGCGACATGCTCGAGACGGGCACGCCCGCCGAGGTCGTGCGCAAGCTCCTCATGTCGGTGTTTCAGACCGACACCGACCAGCGCAAGTTCATCAGCACCCTCAAGGAGGGTGACGTGTATGAGTTCGCGTCGAAGCTCACGAACGGTGTGTTCTTCGCGACGCCGGTGTTCGACGGCGCGCCCGAGAGCGACATCAAGAAGATGCTCGACGTGGCGGGCCTCCCCACCTCGGGGCAGACCATTCTGTTCGACGGCCGCACAGGCGACGCCTTCGAAAACGACGTCACCGTCGGGGTGATGTACATCCTCAAGCTGCACCACCTCGTGGACGACAAGATCCACGCGCGCTCGATCGGTCCGTACTCGCTCGTGACGCAGCAGCCGCTCGGCGGCAAGGCCCAGTTCGGTGGGCAGCGCCTCGGCGAGATGGAGGTGTGGGCCATGGAAGCCTACGGCGCCGCCTACGCGCTGCAGGAGTTCCTCACGGTGAAGTCCGACGACGTGCAGGGCCGCACCCGCATGTACGAGGCCATCGTGAAGGGCGATTACACCCTGGAGCCGGGCGTGCCCGAGAGCTTCAACGTGCTCGTGAAGGAACTCCAGTCGCTCTGCCTCAACGTGGAGCTGGTGGAGGATGGCGTCGCGCGCACGCCGGGCAGCGACCCGCAGGCGGCTGAGTGATCTGAAGGCTTTCGAAGTTCAACCGAGTACACACGCAACGAGGTGAAGGCTGCGCGGCAGGTGAGAACAGTACATTGACGGCGACGCGCTCAGAGAAGCGCGTAGGGTCTCACTCCCCGAAGGTTCGCGCGCTCGGCGCGGGGGGCGACTCGAAGCCGCGAGCGCGCACTGTTCGCATCACTCCGCGCGGCCTTCACGCACGGCGCACCTCAAGAGTGCGCCCGGAGGATCAGACGTGAAGGACATCTTCAGCTTCTTCGAGAAGCCCAAGGATCCGCTTTCGTTCAGCGCGATTCGCATCTCGCTCGCCTCTCCTGACAAGATCAAGGAGTGGTCGCGCGGCGAGGTGAAGAAGCCCGAGACGATCAACTACCGCACGTTCAAGCCCGAGCGCGACGGACTCTTCTGCGCGAAGATCTTCGGCCCGGTGAAGGACTACGAGTGCAACTGCGGCAAGTACAAGCGCATGAAGCACCGGAACATCGTGTGCGAGAAGTGCGGCGTCGAGGTGATCCAGTCGAAGGTGCGCCGTGAGCGCCTCGGCCACATCACCCTCGCCACGCCCGTCGCGCACATCTGGTTCCTGAAGAGCCTGCCGTCGCGCATCGGCGCGGTGCTCGACATGACCCTGCGCGACCTCGAGAAGATTCTGTACTGCGAGGCCTACGTCGTCACCAAGGTGAAGGACGACAAGAAGCAGTCGATCGCGGTGGGCACGCTCCTCTCGGAGGAGGCGCTCCAGAGCCGCATCGACGAGTACGGCGACGACGCGTTCGAAGCGAAGATGGGCGGCGAGGCCGTTCTCGAGCTCCTGCACGAGGTCGACGTGAACTCGCTCGCGGACACCCTCCGCACCGAGATGCGCAACGCCAGCTCGGACGCCAAGCGTAAGAAGTACGCCAAGCGCCTGAAGGTGATCGAGAGCTTCCGCGAGTCGGCCAACCGCCCCGACTGGATGATGCTCACGGTGATCCCGGTGCTCCCGCCGGACCTGCGCCCGCTCGTGCCCCTCGACGGCGGCCGCTTCGCCACCAGCGATCTCAACGACCTCTACCGTCGTGTGATCAACCGCAACAACCGTCTCAAGCGCCTCCAGGAGCTGAACGCTCCGGAGATCATCATTCGCAACGAGAAGCGCATGCTTCAAGAAGCGGTCGATGCGCTCTTCGACAACGGTCGCCGCGGCAAGACCATCACGGGCCCCAACAAGCGCCCCCTGAAGTCCCTCTCGGACATGCTCAAGGGCAAGCAGGGCCGCTTCCGCCAGAACCTCCTCGGCAAGCGCGTCGACTACTCCGGTCGCTCGGTGATCGTGGTGGGCCCGCAGCTCAAGCTGCACCAGTGCGGCCTCCCGAAGAAGATGGCGCTCGAGCTCTTCAAGCCCTTCATCTACAACAAGCTCGAGGAGCGCGGCCTCGCGCCCACGATCAAGAGCGCGAAGAAGCTCGTCGAGAAGGAGCGTCCCGAGGTGTGGGACATCCTCGAGGAGTGCATCTCCGAGCACCCGGTGATGCTCAACCGCGCGCCGACGCTGCACCGCCTGGGCATCCAGGCCTTCGAGCCGGTGCTCATCGAGGGCAAGGCCATTCAGCTTCACCCGC
>CAISKJ010000056.1 GCA_903885885.1 uncultured delta proteobacterium | reverse complement strand
CCGACGGGGCGTACTGAACGCGCGCAACCGCGCGCCAGTCGGGTGTGCCCGCGCCGCGCGCGAAGCCCGGGCCCACGCCCGCGCCCACCTGAATGGCGTCGGCGATGAGGTAGTTCACCCCGAGGAGGCCTTCGAAGTTGTTGTGCTTGCTCTCGAAGGCGTTATCGAGAACGGTCGACGCCCAGATCTCGGGCCCGATGGAGAGGCGGTCTTCGAGGGCGACGTAGGCCACGCCGGCCGAGGCGAAGAGGTCGCTCCCGACCGTGGTGTCGATCACCGTGATGGTGTTCTGCCGCAGGTGGGCGCCGAGGCTGAAGCTCCAACGGATGGGGCCCTCGCGGCCCGCGAGGGTGGCGTTGACGCGGCCGCGGAAGCCGTCGTCGGTGACGTTGCTCGAGGGCGACACGCCGAAGAGGCCCGCGTTGAGGTACAGCGACGCGCCCACGTGGAGCGAGAACGCGTCGCGGTCCGACTCGCCGAGCACGCGCACGCGCACGCCGATGCGAGGGTCGCCCAGCGCCGCCGATCCCGACGCGCCGAGGCCGCCCACCGCGACCGCCGCGCCGTCTTGCCAGAACGAGATCGGGAGCGACAGGTGGATGTTCACCCGGTTCGACAGGCCGACGCCAGCCTGGAGGCTGCCCACGAGCATGTCGCTCACGATGGACGTCACGCGCTCCTGGCCGCTGACGGTCTCGCGCAGCACAAGGGGCGTGTGCGCGTAGTCGAACACGATGCCCGCGCGAAACGCGAAGGGACGGCCGTGGCCGTACCAGGGGTGCTCGGCAGCGAAGAAGTTGTCTCCGGCAGGAGAAGGCTCGAAGCGGTCGAGCGCCCAGCCCGCCGTCTGCGCCCCCGCGACCGACGGGGCGAGCGCCCCGGCAAGGAGCGCGGCAAGCGCGGGCAGGTAGCGAAAGGAACGGGTGCGAACACGCGGCACGGTAGAGGCCTCCTGAGAGTGACCAGTGAAGTTCCCGCGGGATCTCTACGGGATGTACTGAAGCTTTCATAGGAATGCGCAGAAGAACATCCACTGTCAGGAATGCTGCACTTCTCCACGTTCGGCCCCGCGCGCCGCCCCCGCAGCGTCACCCCGCGCCCAACCCTCTCACCATCGCACGGCTCACCGTCCGAGGGAAATCCCCCCGCCCGCCGCCCCGCGCGGCCGCAGGAGATTCCGTCGCCTCGGCGCGGTGTGGTAACGCTTCGCGACCCGCATGGCAGACCTGAGTTTCCGCGCGATGCTGAAGCCGCTCGACGTCGAAGAGGTCATCGACGTGGCGCTGCACAGGCCGCTCGCATACGCGATAACCCGTATAGCGTATCCCACACCGATCACGCCCGACCAGATCACCTGGCTCTCGATGTTCGTTGGAATCGCGGCGGGCGCTGCTGCGTGGTCGTCGTTCGCGCTCGGAGCTCCTCGAATGGGCCTCGCGGGCTCGCTCTTCATCCTCTCGGCGGTCTTCGACTGTTCCGACGGGCAGCTCGCGCGCCTCCGCGGCACGAGCTCATCGTTCGGCCGCATGCTCGACGGCGCCGTCGACGCCGTGGTGCAGGCCGCCGTGGTGCCCGCGGCCATCGCCCACGCGTGGTGGCGCGCCGGCGGCCCCTCGCCCGCCGCGCCGCCCGCGGGCGTCGCCCTCGCGTGGATGCCCGCGTCGCTGTGGCTCGTGCTCGGCGCGCTCGCGGTCGTGACGGGCCTCGCCCACACCATTCTCTACGACCACTACAAGAACGTGTACCTGCACCTCACCCAGCCCGTGCGCAAAGAGGGCGACGACCCCGAAGACGTCGCCGCCGCGTGGGAGACCCGCGCCGCGCGCCCCATGGCCGTCGGCGACTGGCTGCGCTTCGTCATCGCGCGGCCGTACCTCATCCGTCAGCGCGCCCTCTTCGACTGGATCGACCCGCACCTGCCCGCGCGCTTCCGCGACATGCCCGCGTACACGCCCGATGGGGCCGCGCGCTTCCGCGCCGCGCAGCGCGGGCTCATGCGCGCGTGGACGTTCTATGGCATCGGCACTCACATCTTCACCCTCAGCGTGGCCATGATGTTCGACCGCGTAGACCTCTACATCCTCGCGCGCCTGGTGCTCTTCAACGGCGCCCTCCTCGCGCTGGTGCCCGCGCAGCGCAGGGCCTCGCGCGCGTTCTTCACCCCCGCGGTCGCGCCGTGAGCGCCCTCGTCGGCATCGTGCTCGCCGCGGGCGTAGGGAGCCGCCTCCGTCCCCTCACCGACGCCGTGCCCAAGTGCCTCGTCGAGGTGGGCGGCGAGTCGATGCTCGCCCGCGCCGTGCGGCTCCTCGCCGACGCCGGTGCGCGCGAGGTGATCGTCTCGACGGGCTACCTCGACGCCGTCGTGCGCGCCGCGATGGCGGGGGCCCCGGTGCCCCTGCGCTTCGTGCACAACCCCGACTACGAGACCACGCAGAACGTCGTGTCGCTGCAGCGCGCCCTCGCGCTCGCACCCGCCGGGTGCGACGTGGTCAAGCTCGACGGCGACGTGGTCTTCGAAGCCGCGGTGCTCTCGCGGCTCATCGCCGAGCCGTGCGACGCCTGCGCGGCGATCGACGACGCGGGCGTCGCCCCCGACGAGGCCATGACGGTGCGCGCGGCGGGGGGCCTCGTGGTGCGCTTCGGCAAGGGGCTCGACGCCGCGACGGCCCTCGGCGAATCGATCGGCATCGAGCGCTTCGCAGCCCCCGTCGTG
>CAISKJ010000055.1 GCA_903885885.1 uncultured delta proteobacterium | reverse complement strand
GGTCATGGGCATGCCCACGATGGTCGACTTGCGCCTGGGCGCGGCCGGCGGAGGCGGCGCCGCGGCGGGCGCAGGCACCGGGCCAGGCATGCTCGAGCGGCCCGCCGACGAGGGAATGGGCGGGAGCGTGGGCATCTTCGGAAGACGCGCGTTGACCGTCGCCGTGCCGACCGAGGCGGGCGCGGAGGGCGCCGCAGGCGGCTGCGCGATCACCGGCGCGGCGACGCCGAGCATCGTCGACGAGCCCGGGAGGTCGATGCCCGAGTGCATGCGCGTGGGGGCGTCGTCGGCGCGGTCGTCGTAGTCGCTCGCGCCCGGGCCGGCGGCGCTCGACGGGTCGAAGGCGACGGTGCGCTCGCCCTCGTCGGGGCCGTCGAGCTCATCGGCGGCGACCACGGGGGGAGCCTTCGCGAAGGGCTCGAGCTGCCGCTCGACCTGCTGCGCGCTGAACGGCCGGTCGCGCTGCTCGCGCGCGAGCAGGGTGAACACGAGGCGCGTGAGGGCTTCGGGGGCCGAGGCGTCGAGCGCGACGGGGTCGCCCTCGACCTGCAGCTGGACCCGGCGCGCGGGGTCGGCGACGGGAACCGTGGGCTTGCCCGACAGAGACTCGTAGAGCGAGGCGCCGAGCGCGTAGAGGTCGCTGCGAAAGCTCACGAGGCGGCCCGTGATGGCCTCGGGCGCCACGTAGCCGGGCACGCCCGCGATGGCGCGACCGTCGGTGAGCTGCGTGACGCGGCCGACGGCGGCGTCGAGCACCCGCACCGAGCCATCGCGCGCGAGCACCACGCGCTCGGGGCGCAGGTCGCGGTGCTGCACGCCGTGGCGGTGAAGCTCGGCCAGCGCAGCCGCGACGCGCTGACCGACCCACGCGGTGGTGCCCGCGTCGAGCGCGCCCTTCGCGCTGAGGCGCTCGGCGAGCGTCTCGCCCTCGACGAGATCGCGCGCGTACCAGGTGAGGTCGCCCGCCTCGCCGGAGTCGAGCACGCCCGCGAGCGACTCGTGTCGCACCTGCGCGAGCTTGTGGAGCTCTCGCCGCGCGCGCTGACGCTCCGCAGCCGACGCGAAGGCGTCGTCGCGGAGCACGCGCACGAGCACGGGCTTGCCGCTCGCAGGGTCGACGCCCTCGTAGAGCGACGCCGCCTTGCTGGCGAAGCGCGAGGGCTTGAGTTGATAACGGGATTGCACCTGCTCGGGCAGGTTCGAAGGCTCGACTACGGCGTTCACTGCGGTCATCGCGGGCGCACCTTACTGTGGTTTTCGCCCGGATGCGACTTCGGTGAAAGTGTGTTCCTTGGAAGGAACTGCCTAGCGAACCGTGAGCGGAAACACGAACTCCTGCCGCGGGTACGTGAAGTTCGCCGTCCACGCGCCGACGACGCGGCCGCCGACGGAGACCGAGATCGTCGCGGTGGCGTCTTGCGCGCCGCAGAGGTCGAAGGCCGCGAGCTTGATCTCGTAGCGCCCCGGCGGCGGGGTCTGCGTGTTCCAGCGAATGTTCTCGGCGGTGGGGCGCGTGGGCGTGCACTCGCCGTTGGCGTCCATGTCCATCTGGGCGCCCGACGGCGCGGTGCGCGCGCCGAAGTAGACCTCTGCGCCCGCCGGGTCGGTCACGCGCAGGTCGATGTCGGCCGCGCCGCGCCACGACGTCGTGATCTGAATGCCGCCGCTCTGATAGCCGCAATTGTTGTCGATCACGCCGTCGCAGTTGTCGTCGAGGCCGTTGCACGTCTCGGCGTGGTCGGCGGCGCACTGCGTGGTGACCGCCGTCACCCCCTGCGGGGCCTCGATGGCCCCCGAGACCGCGCCGGCCCGACGCGGGGGCATCGGCGTGGGCGTCGGCGTCGGCGTGCGAGCCGGCGGCGCGTCGTTCTCGACGGGGCGACGCGTGCCGCCCGAGGTGGTGCCCGTCGAGGCCTGCTGCGTAGAGCGCGCGTTGTTCGCAGGCGGCGGGCACGCGGCCAGGAGGTACGACGACAGAACGACGCCCAGGGTCTTGATGGCTCGGAGGTGCATGCGTTGACTCGCGTGAGGGTGCTGGTGAGACGAAGGGAGGTGGTGCGGACTCAGGCGCCGCCGGCGCCCGCCGAGGCCATCTCGAGGAGCTCGCGGCGCGCGCGCTCGGCGGCCTCGGGGTTGCGCGTCTGGCGACGGAGCGCGAGGAGCGAGCCACGGTCGCTGAGGGCGCGGAGGGCGCGGTACGACTGGTCGCGGCGGAACGCGTCGGTGCCGAGCGCCGCCTCGCGGAGCTTCGCGCGGATCTCCGTGGGCGTCACGCCGATCGCGCTCTCCCACCCGCTGCGGAGGCGCGTCGTGAGCTGCGTGAGGGCGAAGCTGAAGTGCTTGGCGCCGCGGCCCTGCTCGAGCAGCGTGGCGACCTGCACGCGGCGAGCGATGCGCCCGTCGTCGAACATCGGCGCCGTGATCGCGAGGAGCGACCAGTTCTCTTGCGCGGTGGCCGCGTTGGGGTTCGAACCGCGGGGCACGAACTCGTTCTGCAGCGTGCCGGCGAGCTCGTCGTTGGTGACGAGCACGTCGAGCAGCGCCATGCCCGCGCGCTCGGTGCCACCCAGCACGATCGCGATGGCCGCCGCGAAGCGCACGTTGGCGTCTTGCGCGTCGGTGCCCGCGAGCAGCGGGGTGAGGAGATCTGACGTGCTCGCGTCGGCGCTGAAGCCCGCCGTGATGGCCGCGGCCTTCATGAGGTCGGGGTCGACGCCGCGGCGCAGGTACGTCTGCACGAGGCGGTTCGAGATGGTGGGCGTGCTCCGCCCGCGGAGCGAGAGCACGTAGTAGTACCGCGTCTGGTCGGGGACCGCGGTGTCCGTCGCGCGCGCCGCCACGTCGGTGAGCGTCGCGTCGTCGGCCACGGCCGAG
>CAISKJ010000054.1 GCA_903885885.1 uncultured delta proteobacterium | reverse complement strand
CGCGCCTCGGCGCGGGCGCGGCCCGCGGCCACCCATCGATCGACGGCGAGGTGCGGCAGCGTCGCGTGCCACGCGACCGCGGTGGGCAGCGCCGCGAGCGCCCGCGCGAGCTGGGCCTCGAGGCCGTTCACCAGCTCGTCGGGAGAGAGGGTTCCGTCGCTGTCGAGGTCGGCCCTCTGCGCCATCGCGAGCGCCGCCTCGGGGCTCTGCCCCAGCGAGCAGAGAAAGCGCGTCGCCTCGTCGACGGTGATCACCCCGTCGCCGTCGGCGTCCATGTCGCGCAGGCGCAGCAGCGCGAAGCGGCGCGGCGCGGTGATGTCCGCGAGCAGGGCGGAGAGCCCCGCGGCGAGGCCGGCGCCCGTGAGCTCTTCGGGGCCGCGCACCGTGCGGTCTTCGCGATCGACCGCGGGCGACGCGAGCCAGGCGGCCGCGGCGGCGCCCACGTCGCGCCAGGCGACGAGGGCCACGGGGGCCTCCGTGAGCGGCAGCGCGAGGGTGCGCGTGAGCTGCACGTCGCGGTGCGCGGCGAGCACCACCTCGACGGGCGGCGCGTGCGCGAGCACCGCGGCCGAGGGCAACGCGCCGCGACCGCGCTGGAGCGAGGCCGCCTCGGGGGCGCCGTCGGCGAAGTCGGGCGCGACGAGCAGCACGTCGGCGCTCGCGATCCGCGGCGCGAGGCGCGCGAGCCGACGATCGATGTCGCCGAGGGCCTCGTAGCCGACGAGCACCACCACGCGATCGCCGTCGGCGGCCTCGACGGCGGTGTCAGACCACGCCCCGGCGCCGTCGACGAGACCAACGAGGCCTGACCAGAGCGGGTGTGAAGTGCTTCCAACGAGCAGGCGACGCATGGCGAACTCCCCTGAAATCAACCACTGAGGCGCCCACGTTATCGAGGCCGACGAGCGTCGCACAGCACATTTTACAAACTTCCCGCGCGCGGGTCCGCTTGCAGACGCGTGTGCAACGCCACTTCTGAGCGCGGGTCTCATCTTTCGGAAAGCGCGATGCGCGAGGAGGGATCGCGAGGCTACGGCTGCACTTGCACACGTGTGCAACGCCACTTCTGAGCGCGGGCCTCATCGCTCCGAGAACTGCTTGCAGCAAGCACTTTGGTTGACCCGGCGGGCAAACCCGCGGGCAACCTTCGCCGAGGCTCACGGACGTGCGCCTCTCGTCTCGACGTATGCGGCGGCCGCTGCCCCGGTGACGCGCCGCGCGCGACTCAACCCGTCTGCCGGATGGGAGCGAATCGCACGATCCTGAAGTGCCGTGCCACACGAGAGGCTCGCGCCTGGGCGAGCCCTGGCGACGGTTGCCCGCGGGTTGACCCCTCATCGTCACCCAGATTCTCGTTGAGGGTGGCGCAAGGTCCAACTGCCGCTGATTGGGTACCCGTGCGCCGGACCGCGTCGTGACCCCCTGATCGCCTCGGGCTACGCGCCCACGCATGAGACGGAAACGTACGAGGCGCCGCCGCAGCGCGGCGCAATGGGCGCAGCTCCTCGCGAGCTGG
>CAISKJ010000053.1 GCA_903885885.1 uncultured delta proteobacterium | reverse complement strand
CGTTGAACACAGCGCCCTCGCTCGGAAACAGCCGCGCCTGCACGCGCTCGTACACGGCCGCCTCGTCGTCCGACTCCGCGAGCTTCGCCGCGCCCTGGAGCACCAGGAGCACGCCACCGCCCTTGCCATCGTGCACCACGTCGGTCTCGCGCTCGCGCGCCTGGAGCTCGCCGAGCTCGCGCGTGGCGTCGTCGGGCGACGACTCGGGCGCGCGCGCGACCAGCGCCTCGTGCGCCGACTCGACCTCGGGGAGAAGGCCCGCCATGAGCGGGATCGCGATGAACGCCGGTCGATGCCGCTTCGCATCGATCAACGCCGCCGAGAGGGCGATCATCTCGGCGTTCATGAAGCTTCTTCGTGCCATGGTGCACCTCCGTGTCGGAGACACCAACGTCTTCGACACGAAGAGCTCAACGGCGGGCCGCGCAACCGTGAGAGGCGCGTCCGGAAGATTCTCTAATTTTCTGTTTTACCGCTCAGTCTTTCATGCACTGCAAGAGCGTGAGCGTGGGCACCTCGGCCTCGGCTGCGCCCGTCGTCGCCGTGGCCGTGTACATCCCGTCGCGCGCATAGCCGCTGCCGCAGCAGCCCGACGCCAGCGCGATGCCGTGCGGCGTCGTCGTCACCGCCACGTTGGCGCTGTGCGTGTGCGTCGGCGCGTCGACCATGCCCAGCGGCGTTCCGCCGAAGGTCGCCCCGTTGGTGCCACCCTCGGGGAGCCCCACGGGCAGCCGCCCCTGCGTGCCCGGCGCCTGCGAAAACCCGCTCGGGCAGCGGTCGCCCGCGAAGAACATCCTCATGCCCGCGGGCAGCGCGAGCGTGCGCGTGACCGCCGCGGCCGTCTTGCGGCACACGAGCAGTTGCACGTACGGCAACCCCGCCGACACGGGCGCCGTGTCGGTGGCGAAGGTCACGCGGCCTGCCGCGCCGACGCCGCCGTTGCCGCCCCCGACGATGCCCACGTACGACACGCCGCCGAGGTCGAAGCCCGACGCCACGCGGTGCGTGTGCGCGCGCTCCTCTCCGCTGCGCAGCGGGAGCCCGCGCATCTCGCCGCCCGCCGCGGCCCCCGTGGTGGGCACCGCCACGCGCCCCACGGCCGCGTCGTACGACACCCAGCCCGCCGGGCACGCCGACGCCGTGAAGTACATCACCGCGCCCATCGGCAGGCTGTCGCCCAGCACGCCCGCGTCGGGCCGCGGGCTCGCGTCGACGGGCGCGTCGACCGACGCCTCGGCGATCTCGTCGGGCGCGTCGAACACGTCGACCGTCGCCTCGCTCACGTCGCTCACGGCGCTCGCATCGATCACGTCGACCAGATTGCTCGCGTCGACCACGTCGATCACGTCGTCGAGCACCGCGACCTCGTCGTCGCTCACGTCGACCGCGACCTTCGCGTCGACCACGGGGACCATCGCGTCGGGCCCCGTCGCGGTGGGCTCCGACCCTTCGGCGCACGCGGCCAGCGCGAGCACCGCCACGAGGCTCCGCACCCGCGCGCTCATTGCTTCACGCACGCGCGCAGTTGCACGAAGGGGAGGCCCGACGGGGCCGCGTTGGCGGTGCCCGTCACGCGGTGATCGCCCGCGGCCGCGCCCTGGTTGTTGGCCCCGTTGGCGCCCGCGATGGAGCGCGACGGCACGCTGACCGTGCCCGTGAGCGCGTGCGTGTGCGTGCGGTCTTCGCGGTCGCGCAGGGGCGTACCCACGGCGCGCCCCACGGCGGTGCCATCGTTGACGCCCACGACCATGCGCCCCGTCGCCACGTCGGCCGGGAGCCAGCCGTAGGGGCACATCGTGCCCGCGCCGAAGAACGCCACGGCGCCGCGCGGCACGCCATCGTCGCCAGGGTCGCCGCCCTGCGCCGGGCGCATCGACACGAAGCACACACCGACCGCGACGGCCGCGGCGACGAGCCATGACCACGCGCGCCGCGACGAAGGTTCCCGTTGCATGGTGGCACCTTCACTCTGCGACGCGCGGCCTGTCAACGACGCGACGACTACGCCTTCGTGACCGCCGGCGAGCCGATGATGTCGGCGAACTCGGTGAGGTAGAACATGCAGTCGAGCCAGCCGTCTTCGTTGTCGTTGAGCACGATGGCGCAGCGGCCCTCGTCGAGCCACGCCACGGCGCTCTCGGCCTCGCCGACGAACACCGCGATGCCGTCGCCCGTGTCGCCCTTGAGCACGAAGGGCAGCGACGCGTGCACGACCTTGAAGAGGTCTTCGTCTTCCTTTGCGCACGAGAAGAGGTGCGCGACCTCCATCTTGGTGCGCGCGTCGGGCACGTCGCCGAGGCCCTCGGCCACGAAGGCCGCGATCACCTCGAGGGCCGCGAAGTAGTTGCGATCGGCCTGCTCGATCCACGCCTGCTCGATGCGAAGCAGCACAGCGGCCATGCCGCGCGTGGGCTCCACCATGAGCTCGACGCGCGCCGACCGCGGGATGCGCTCGAAGCCGTAGTACCGCTTCGCGATGCGCCCCACGGGCGGCGCCGCGCGGTCGAGCTCGAGGCCGTAGCGGCGACCGAAGGGGGTCTCCTCGATCTCGGGCGTCTTCCACCCGACGATGCCGCCGCGGTCGCCCTTGCGAAACGCGAGCTGCGTGAAGAGCATGGCCGACAGGTCGAAGGCCGCGGCCTGCGTGGCGATGCCGACGAAGAGCCGCCCGCTGCGGTCGTTGCGCACGACGAGGGTGGCGCCGCGGTTCATCACGGGCTGCGCGGCCTCTTCGCGGCGGCCGAGAAACACCTCGGTGGCGGCGCCGACGCCGTCGCGCGGCAGAAAGGGAAAGCGATCGAGCACCGCTTGAAAGGTGCCCTGCTTGACGATCTCGTACGACACCGCGAGGAGGTTGCCGAGGGCCTCGTGGTCGCGCG
>CAISKJ010000052.1 GCA_903885885.1 uncultured delta proteobacterium | reverse complement strand
GCCCTTGTCGAAGAGGCGCGGGTTGCGGCGCAGCTCGTCGAGCACCTCGTAGGTCACGCGCACGCCGCCGTTGTGGTGCGACACGATCCACCGCGACGAGACCACCAGGTCGACCTCGACGGTGTGCAGGTCCTCGGGGTCGTTGCGCTCGCACGTGATGCCGTGCACCACGACGTAGAGGTACCCGTCGT
This sequence comes from uncultured delta proteobacterium, assembly GCA_903885885.1. Classification (GTDB taxonomy): domain Bacteria; phylum Myxococcota_A; class Polyangia; order Polyangiales; genus CAISKJ01. The sequence continues at coordinate 17,045 of CAISKJ010000052.1, read as the reverse complement.
AGTCTTCCACCTTCGGGATGATGCGCTCTTGAAAGATGTCCTCGACGGCCAGAGAGTGGAGGCCGAGATCGCGGTGCAGCACCTCGCGCATCGCCGCGTCGTCGCCCTCGAGGTCGAGCCAGAACGGCGTGCCCTCGGCCAGGAGTCGGGCAACCTCGGCCGCGTCGTCGAGCGTGCGAACCCCCTCGGGCGAGCGCACGTGAATCTTGAGTCCCATTTTGGCCCGCGACGCTAACACCGCGCGTTCGGTGGAGGTAACGCGTGTTGCGTTCGGCGGGGCGGTGTAGTCTCCGCGGCGGCGCAATGTCGGACGAACACCCTCGGGCAGAAAAACCCTCAGACGCCTCGCAGGCGAAGCCCCCCGCGGTCGACCGCCCCGGCGCGCCGGGTTCGCTCCGCACGCTGCAGCTCGACGACGGGCTGCGCATGCGCGACGAGCTGCACTCGGCGCTCCTCGACGCGCGACGCCCGGCCATCGTGGTGATGTCGGGCAACGAGGTGGGCACGCGCAAGCGGCTCACGGGCAACGCCACGCTCGGGCGCGACCCGAGCAACGAGGTGGTGCTCTCCGACGCGGGCATTTCGTGGCGCCACGCGCGCATCGAAGACCGCGGCGACACCTGGACGCTCGTCGACCTCGGGAGCACCAACGGCACCGTGGTGAACGGCGCGCGCCGCGTAGAGACCACGCTCGCCCACGGCGACAAGGTGGTGCTCGGTCGCACCGTGCTGCGCTTCGAGCTCATGGATCGCCTCGAGCAGGCCTACGACGAGCAGATCCAGCGCCTCCTCAACGTCGACGACCTCTCGGGGCTCTACGTGCGCAGGCGCTTCGATCAAGAGCTGTCGCTCATGGTCGAGGCCGCGCGCAACGGCGGCCGCCCGGTGGCCCTCCTCGTGATGGACATGGACGGCATCAAGGCCATCAACGACCGCCACGGGCACCTCTTCGGGGCGTACACGATCGGCGAGACGGGCAAGCTCATCGGGCGCGTGCTCGGCGAGCGGGGCATCGGCTCGCGCTTCGGCGGCGACGAGTTCTGCGGCGCCCTCCCCGGCACCGACACCGCCACCGGAGTGCTCGTGGCGGAAGAGATCCGCGCCGCCGTGGCCGCCTATCCCTACGCTCGCGAAGGGATCGCCCTCAAACCCGGGATCTCCATCGGGGTGGCGTCGTTCCCCGCCGACGCAAACACCGCAGAATCGCTCTTTCAGCGCGCCGACGAGGCACTCTACCGCGCCAAGCAGGGCGGAAAGAACCGGGTCTGCCGTTGATACGGTAATGATCTAATGAGACTTCACAAGTGTCTCGCGACGCGAGACGATGCGGCAACGAGCGACTCGTCTGCGCGCTCTACGGGATGGAGTGAGGATGTTCGAGGTCCGCTGTACGGGATGCCAGAGTCCCTTCGAGGTCGACGAGCGACGGGTTCCACGCAGCGGCATGCAGATGCGCTGCACGAAATGCAACACGTCGTTCCTGGTCACGCGCCCCGCTGTACCGGGTAGCGCGCTCGCCTCGCCCGCGCCGAAAGACGTGGGCGCGGCCACCGTCGCGGCGGGTCGCGCGCCCCCGAAGGTGCCGCCACCGGCGCCCGCGGTGTCGTTCACCCGAGCGGGTGAGGCCAACGCGGCGCTGCCCGCCGTGAGGCGCGGCGACGCCGACCTGCCGCTGCCGCTCGACCCCAACGCCGCGCTGCCGATGCCGAAGGATCTCGTCGATCTGCCGGCGCCGCGTGACTTCTCGCTCGACCTCCCCGCGCTGGCCGAGCCCTCGGTCGACCTCCCCGCCGTGGCCGAGCGCGCCGAGCTCCCCGCGGTGATCGACTTCGGGAGCTCCGAGCCGCCGCCCGCGCCCCGCGCGATGCCCGGCTTCTCGACCCCGTCGCCGCAGAGCGCGCCTCCGCCCGCCCCGCGCGACAGTGCGGTTCCCACCGCGGTGGGCTATCCCAACAAGCGCCCCCCGACGCCCGACTACGGCGCGGCCCCCGCCGCGCAGGGCGCCCCCTCAGCCGACGACGATTTCGAAATCGAAGAGGCCGACCTGCCCCTCGCGGTCGACAACCTCCCGACGCCCGCGGCCGCAGCGCTGCCCGCGGTGAGCGCGGGGCTCCCCGCGGTGAACGCAGGGCTCCCGACGGTGGCGGGCGACACCCTGCCGACCCCCGTCGATCTGCCGGTGAGCACCGAGGCGCTGCCCTCGGCCTTCGACCTGTCGCTCTTCGGCGCGTCGCTCCCCGCGGTCGAGCCCGATCCGCTCCCGCCCGTGGTCACCTCGCCCTCGATGAACGCCGACAAGGGCGCGCGCATCGGGCGCATCGGCCTCGAGCGCAAGGCCTTCACCATCTCGTCGAACACCGACGACCTCCCGGTGCTGTCGGGCGGCGTCGCGCTGCCCGCGAGCGCGCGCAGCCCCAAGCCCACGCCTCGCTCCGAGCTCGACCCCGAAGGCATCATCGCGCGCAAGGCGGCCCTCTCGACGGAGCCGCCGCCTGCGACGTCGGGCCTCCCCATCTCGCAGTTTCCCGTGGCGCCCGAGTTCCCCGAGATCGAGCAGAGCGTCTCGTCGAACCCGCCGCTGCCGGCGCCGGGCGCGGGCTTCGGCGAGCTCGACCTCGGCCCGATGGACCGCGGGTCGATGCCGCCGTCGTTCGGCTTCGTGCACCCGAGCGAGGCGCCGCCCGCCCTCCACGATCCGTCGCTCCCGCCGCTCGAGAATCCCTTCGAGGCTTCGGTGCAGAGCGCGTATCCGCCGCCCTCGCGCTCCATGGAGCCCGCCTCCCTCGCCGACGAGCTCCTGGGCCCGCCCTCGTCGAGCTCGCTCGTCCCGCCCTTCAACGCCGCGTCGGAGTTCGAACCGACGAGCCGCGCAGCCGACAAGGGCGCGCGCTTCGGCGGCAAGAAGATCGACGCGTCGCCGGCCCCCACGCGTCGTCCCTTCAAGGCCGCGTGGCTGGGCTACGGGGCGCTCGGCGTGGCCGCTGTGGTGATCCTCGGCGGCGCCGCGCTGGCCCTCACGCCCTACGGCGCCTTCGGCAAGAACTGGATCGACGAGCAGCTCCACGGCGACGAGCGCCTCGGCGTCGCCAACCGCGTGGTGCAGCAGGTCGAGCGCTCCCTCGAGCACGACACCTACGAGAGCGCGATGCGCTCCCTCACGCGCCTCGACGAGGCCCTCTCACGCGTCCCCCAGGTGAAGGAACTCCAGGCGTACATCGTGTACGCCAACAACATGGTGGCCGCGCGCTTCGGGCCCGACCCGTCGCGCATCGGCCGCGCGCGGCAGCTCCTCACGCAGCTCGCCGAGGCCCCGCCGGGCATGCGCTACCTCAACCTCGCGCGCGCCTCCGACGCGCTCGTGCGCGGCAACGCCCGCGAGGCCCTGCGCCTCGGTCGCCTCGACCCCCTGGGCCGCGACCTCGCCACCCTCGCAGCGCAGCGCCTCGACGACCAGGAGCAGTGGCTCCGCGCCGCGCAGCAGGGCCGCCAGCGCCACGCGTCGCCGCGCTCGCGCTACTTCCTCGCCCTGGCCTCGCAGGCCCGCGGCGACCACGAGACCGCGCGCCGCGAGGCCGAAGAGGTGCTCCGCGCCGAGGCCCGCCACGCGGGCGCGCGCATCCTCCTCGCGCGCCTCCTCGCGCGCTTCGAACCCGAGCGCGACCGCGCCCTCGAGCTCCTGCGCGACCTCGTGCACGACGGCCGCCCGCCGCAGGCCGGCCGCCCCCGCGCAGTGCCCGCGGGCGCCAACCCGTCGGGCGCCTCGGTCAACGAGCGCGCCGACGCGTGCGTGGTGGCCGGGCAGATCGAGCTCATGCGCGACCACGTGAGCGTCGCGCAGGCCCGCTTCCAACGCGCCCTCGAGCTCGACCCGCGCTCCGCCGCAGCGCTCGTGGGCATCGGCAACATCCTGCAGCGCCAGGGCAACTACGCCGACGCGCAGGCGCGCTTCCGCAACGCGTACAGCGCCGACCACGCCAACCTCGACGCGGTCATCGGCATCGCGCAGTCGAGCCTCGCGCTCAACCAGGCCACCGAGGCCAAGGCCATCATCGAGCCCGCCGTGCGCGAGCACCCCAACGACGGGCGCCTGCACTACTGGCTCGGCAAGGCCATGGCCGCCACGAGCGACCAGCGCACCCTCGCGCAGCAGGCCTTCCGCGAGGCCATCCGCCTGCAGCCCGAGAACCTCGACGCGTACGTCTCGCTCAGCGAGCTCCTGCTCATGCTGCAGCGCCCCGACGCGGCCGACCAGGTGCTCCTCGAGGCCCGCGCCCGCGTGCCCGAAAACGCCGCCATCCACCGCGCGCTCTCCCACGGACGCCTCGCGCGCGGCGACCTCGCGGGCGCCGAGGCCGAGCTGCGCGTCGCCGTGCAGCGCGAGCCCAACGACATCCGCTCGCACTACGCCCTCGGCGACGTGCTGCGCCGCATGCAGCGCCTCAACGACGCGCAGACCGAGTTCGAATTCGTCACGCGCGCCGACCCCAACTACCCGGGCCTCGCCCTCGCGCGCGGCCAGCTCGCCGAGGCCCGCGGCGAGCTCCCGCAGGCGCTCAGCACCTTCCGCGAGGCCCTCGCGCGCGACCCCACCAACGTCGAGCTCATCAACCGCGTGGCCGCCACGCTCGTGTCGCTCGGCAACTACGGCGACGCCGACCAGATGCTCCGCTCCGTGGTGGTCGACCAGCCCACCAACGCCGACGCGCAATACATCATGGGCCGCGCGCTCCTCGGCGCCGACAACTTCGGCGACGCGGTGCACTACCTCGACCGCGCCATCGAGCTCAACCCGCAGCGCGCCGACTTCAAGGCCTACGCCGCGGAGGCGCACCGCCGCGCGGGCGACGTGCAGCGCGCCCTGCAGCTCGCCGAGCAGTCCATCGAGCTCGACGCGGCCTTCCCGCGCGGGTACTGGGTGCGCGCCGAGATCCGCCTGCACCGCGGCGACGCGGCCAGCGCCCTCGACGACATCAACCGCGCCACGCAGCTCGACCCGCGCTTCTGGGCGGCCTACGCGACCTGGGCCGATATCGACGACGCCCTCGGCCGCCGGCAGGAGTCCATTCGGCTCTACCGCTTCGCCATCGAGCACGACAACCACCACGGCGATTGGTACTACAACCTCGGCCGCCTGCTCTCCGACGCGGGCGACGAAGGCCCCGCGCGGGCGGCGTTTCAAGAGGCCCGCGCCCGCGGCACGGGGCTCACCCCGCTGCCGTCGTGGTACGTGCAAGCCACGCGCGCCCTCGCCGACATCGAGCGCGAGAACCACAACCGCAACGGCGCCCGCGCCCTCTACGTCGAGTACCTGCGCCTCGTGCCGCAGGGTTCGCCCGCGTACAACTCCGCCGCCCTCGTGCTCTCGGACATGATCCGCGAGTAGCCGCCCCCCGCCTCTCTCACCCGCACGATCCATCGAGAATTCAAGGCTTTTCCACGGTATTCCCGCCGGAAGGAAATGCCCTTGGCATATCTCTTGACGCACCGTGATCGATGGCTAGGTTGCGCCCCGATCCTGAACGAAGGACCACTGCGCCCCACACAGGCGCCACTACGAGGAGAATACTGAGTATGGGGAAGGTCATTGGCATCGACCTGGGTACGACCAACAGCGTCGTCGCGGTGATGCAAGGCAAAGAGCCCGAAGTGATCGTGAACGAGGACGGCTCGCGCATCACGCCGTCGATCGTCGGTTGGGACGACAAGGGCGAGATCCTGGTGGGCAACGTCGCCAAGCGCCAGTCGATCACCAACCCCGAGCACACGGTCTATTCGGCCAAGCGCTTCATGGGCCGCAAGGAGTCCGAGGTTCAGGACGAGACCCGGCGCATCCCCTACAAGGTCGTGCGGAGTTCGAACGGCGACGTGGCCTTCGAGATCCGCGGCAAGCAGGTGTCTCCCCCCGAGGTGAGCGCGCACGTGCTCCGCAAGCTGAAGCAGGCGGCGGAGACCTTCCTCGGTGAGACCGTCACCGACGCGGTGATCACCGTCCCCGCGTACTTCAACGACACGCAGCGCCAGGCCACCAAGGACGCGGGCAAGATCGCCGGGCTCAACGTCCGGCGCATCATCAACGAGCCCACCGCCGCGGCCCTCGCGTACGGCCTCGACAAGAAGAAGGACGAGCTCATCGCGGTCTACGACTTCGGCGGCGGCACCTTCGACATCTCGGTGCTCGAGGTGAGCGAGAACCTCGTCGAGGTGAAGAGCACCAACGGCGACACGCACCTCGGCGGCGACGACGTCGACCACCGCGTGATGGAGTACCTCATGGCCGAGTTCCGCAAGGAGCACGGCGTCGACCTCACGAAGGACAAGATGGCGCTCCAGCGCATCCGTGATGCGTCGGAGAAGGCCAAGATCGAGCTGTCGTCGATGCAGGAGACCACGGTCAACCTGCCGTACATCACCGCGGCCGGCGCCACGCCGCTGCACATGAACATCCGCGTCACGCGCTCGAAGCTCGAGCAGATGATCGAAGACCTCGTCGAGCGCTCGCTCGAGGCCTGCCGCCGCGCCCTCAAAGACGCCGACAAGCGCCCCGGCGACATCAACGAGGTCGTGCTCGTCGGCGGCTCGACGCGCATCCCGCTCGTGCTCAAGAAGGTGAAGGAGTACTTCGGCAAGGAGCCCAACCGCTCGGTGAACCCCGACGAGGTCGTGGCCATCGGCGCCGCGGTGCAGGGCGCCATTCTCACGGGCGAGGTGAAGGACATGCTCCTCCTCGACGTGACGCCCCTCTCCCTCGGCGTCGAGACCAAGGGCGGCATCTTCACCGCGCTCATTCCGCGTAACACCACCATCCCGACGTCGAAGAGCGAGATCTTCTCGACCGCGAGCGACAACCAGACGCAGGTCGAGGTGCATGTGCTCCAGGGCGAGCGCCCCATGGCGCGCGACAACAAGAGCCTCGGCCGCTTCGAGCTCAAGGGCATCCCCGCGGCGCCGCAGGGCGTGCCGAAGATCAAGGTGTCGTTCGACATCGACGCCAACGGCATCCTCCAGGTGAGCGCCAAGGACGAGGCCACGGGCACCTCGCACAAGATCACCATCACCGCGGGCTCGGGGCTCGCGAAGGATGAGGTCGAGCGCATGGTGCGCGAGGCCCAGTCGCACGAGGCCGAAGACAAGCGCCGCCGCGACGAGGCCGAAGACCGCAACAAGCTCGACGCGCTCACCTACCAGGTCGAGAAGACCCTGCGCGAGCACAAGGACAAGATCCCCGCGGAGGACGCGTCGACCCTCGACGCCGCCGTGCGCGAGGCCCGCTCGGCCATCGAGCGCCAGGACGGCGCCGCGGTGAAGGCCGCGCTCGACAAGCTCCAGACCGAGTCGCACCGCATCGCCTCGATGCTCTACCAGCAGACGGGCCAGGAGGGCGGCGATGCGCCCCCCGCCGCGAGCGGCGGCGCCGCGGCCCCGGCGGGCGAGAAGAAGCGCGACGACGTGATCGACGCCGAGTTCGAAGAGAACAAGTGACGGTCACCGCGCGGTAGCCCCACCGCAACGACGACGCCCCCGCATCGACGCACGCGCGCTCGATCGGGGGCGTTGCCGTTTCGAACATCCGCGGCGCGCCCATTGGGCACCCCGCGCGAGAGGGTCAGCCGTAGATCGTGCCGACCTCGTCGAAGAGCTCTTGCGCGCGGTCTTCGTCGATCTCGAGCGCCTCGGCGATGGCCTCGTAGGCCTCGCCCTCGTCGTCTTCGCCGTACTCGCCGTCGGCCACGAGCACCGCGCAGGCCACCTGGAACGCCACCTCGCGGAGGTCTTCCGTGACGAGGTTGGCGTTGAGCGCCTCGAGGCGCGCGTCGACGCCCTGATCGACCAGCATCTCGACCGACTCGGAGATGATCGCGCGAACCTGCTTGTTGCTCACCTGACCGTCGAGGAAGCCCGAGATCACGTCGGCCACCTGATCGTACTCGTCGGCGGTGATCTCGCCGTCGGCCGCGGCCATGAGAACCCCGGCGTCGACCAGGCCCTGCAGCGTCATCGCCGTCAGCTCGATCTGGCGCTCCATCGCGCGCTTGCGTTCACGTCGCTTGAACATCGTCTTCGTGCTCCCTGTGTGCCCTTCGTCCCCGAAATCCGCCTGCGAGAGAGCCTCACGGCACCGCCCCTGTCAACGCTCAACGTGTCTCGCGCGTGCCACCGTGAAACACGTTCTGTTCTTCGTCGCGCTACGCCGCGGAGCATTGCGTACGATTGCCCCATGGCACGCACACCGCTCGCTCATCTCGGCATGGCTCTGCTCGGCGCCGCGGCGCTCTCGCTCGGCGGCGCGGCGCCCGCTTCGGCGCAGTCGCACGGCCACCACGGGCGCCACAGCGCCCCCGCAGCGCCCACGCCCGCTCCCGCACCGGGCTTTCCCGCGCAGGCCGAAGGACAGGCGCGCATCGTGGTGCTCAACCTCTCGTGGACCGACCGCGCGCGCCCCCTCTCCATCTGGAGCAGTCGCTCGGGCTACGCGCCGTGGGTCGCCAACCTCGCGTACCCCAACGCGGCCCACGTCGACGTCGCGCCGGGTCCGCAGGGCTACGTGCCGCGCCTCGCCGGCATGGAGGTTCCCACGGTGCAGCACCTGGGATGGAACTCGGGCGCGGGCAACCTCCTCGCGGGCCGCGTGTACTTCATCGTCGCCCCGCAGCCGAGCCCCGCCGACCGCGCCGAGACGCGCATCGAGGCCGCCTCGACCGCAGCGCCCACCGACGGCAACGCCGCGGTACGCATCATGGGCGCCTGGCCCGTCAACCGCACCATCGACGTGTGCGTGCGCGCCGACGGCGCCGAGCGCCCCGTCGTGGCCAACCTCGGCGGCCGCGGCTACTTCGGCACCCCGGGGCCGCGCCTCCCCAACGTGCAGAACCTCCCCGCGGGGGCCACCGAGCTCGTCCTCCACCTCTCGACGGGCACCGCCTGCGCGGGCGCGCCCCTCGGTCACTTGAACACCACCCTCACCGCGGGGCAGTCGTACGCGCTCTTCCTCCACGGCGAGGCCGAGACCTCGCTCGACGGTGTGCTGTGCCGCGAGTCGGGCGCCGGCTGCGAGCGCGCCGCCGTCACGCGCTGACCGTTCGCTCCGCGGCGCATCGCGCACCGCGCCCCTCGCGATACGATCGCGCGCCGTGACCTCTCCACGCTCTCGCGTCCGCGACGCCGCGCTCGTCTCGTTCACCACCATCGGGTGGGCGCTGCCCCCCGCGGTGGCGCTCTTCGCGCTCGCCTCGACGCTGTTCTCACCGCTCGGGGCCATCGTCGCCCCCACCCTCGCCGTCGTGGTGATCTACGCGTGCGTCAGGGGCTACCGGGCCGTGCGCGCGCGCGGCACCGGGCCCTACATCGTGGCCTACGAGGCCCTCGTGCTCGGCGCGCTCCCGCTGTGGGGCCTCGGGGTCAACTACACGCTCAGCGCGACCTGCGTGCACAACACCCGCTGCAACGACGACATGAACCTGTTTCGCGCGTTCGCCATGCCGTGGGCCTTCGCGCCCCTCGCGCTGCACGTCGTCGTGAGCCTCGCGTACGCCCTCTCGCGCCGCCGTCGCGCGCGGCTCCCGCCGGCCGTCGAGGCCCTCACCCTCGCGGCGCTCGCCCTCGGCGCGGTGCTCTCGCTCACCCTCGGCGTGCAGCTCGGCGCGAGCTTTCTCGCCCTCGGGCTCGTGGTGTTTCCCTTCGGGCTGCCCGTGGTGTCACCGTGGCTCGGCGCGGCCCTCTTCGCCGTCGAGCTCCGCGACCGCCTGCGCCTCCGCGGCGCCGAGGAGCAGCGCGCCGCGCTCCCCACGCCCGCGCTCGACGTGTACCGCGGCGTCGAGCTCGCGCCCGACCCTCCCCCGCCTGTCGTGAGCCGCGCGTGGCTCGCCCGCGCCTTGGCCCTCACGCCCGCCCTCGCGGGCGCCTACGGCGTGCTCAGCGCCCTCGCCACGGGCCGACGCGACGCGGGCATCGCCGCCTTCACCGACACCTGCGCGCACACCTTCTCGCGCGTGGCGGTCACCGTCATCGAGCGCGACTGTCACTACCTCTGCACCGTGGCCGCGCAGGGGCACCCGTGGCTCGTGCGCCCCGAGCGCATGGGCGTTCGCAACGGCACCCCGATCGTTGTAAACCGCCAGCTCGCGGTGGCCAACGCGTTCGAAGACATGCTCCACACGCGCTGGCCGCGCTTCGGGCGTCTATGTCGACAGACCTATGACCGGGTAGGACTGCCCGTGAGCCGCTACCTCCGCCGACGCTGGATGGCCGACGTGGTGTACGTGGCGATGAAGCCCTTCGAGTGGTGCTTCTATGCCGCCCTGCTCGCGCTCGACCCGGGCGCCCCCGAGGCCCGCATCGGGCGCATGTACCGCTGACGTTCAGCGCGCCGTCGCACCGACCGCGAGTCAGTCTTTCACGTTGGTGAGGCGCGTGATGGCCGCCACGAACACGGCGCCGGTGATCGCTCCCCCCACGTGCGTGAGGTGCGACACGCCGTCTTGTGTGCCCAGGCGCTCGGTCTCTTCGATGATCTGCGCCACCACGAACTGCCCCAAGATGAGCACCTCGAGGAGGCGCCGCCACTCGAGGCGCAGGCGCAACAGAACGCTCACGATGAAGAGCCCGAACACCGCGCCCGACGCGCCGATGAGCGTGCCCTCGTGGAGCATCCACGCGGAGATCACGTTGGCGCCGAGGCCGCACCCGATGAAGGCGAGCACCACGCCCAGCGAGCCGATGCGCTCCTCCACGAGGCGACCGAAGAGGAACAAGAAGAACAGGTTGCCCGACAGGTGCTCCCAGTCGCCGTGGCAGAAGATGGCGGTGAGATACTGAAACCACCGGCCGCCTTCGAGGGGCAGGTAGAAGTTCTGCATCGCGGGCAGGTGCGCGAGGTGGTCGGCCACGTAGCCCGCGAGGCTCAGCGCGATGAGCGAGAACACCCCGTCGTCGACGGAGACGCTGCCTGACTTCTCTGCGGCCACTGCGCGCGACTGCACACCAGCCGGCGCGCGCGGTCAAAGAAGCCGCAAGACTAGGCCTTCGCCTTGAGCCGCGCCTCGCGCGCGTGACGCTCCTGCGGGTGCTCGTTGTAGTAGGTCTCCACGCTCTCGCGCGTGAGCTCGATCTCGATGAGCCCGTCGCGCTCGACCTTCGCCTGACAGCCCAGGCGCGAGCAGAACTCGACCGCGAAGGCCTTGTCGAGAATGTCTTGCTCCTCGTCTTCGGACTCGCTCAAGAGGCTCGCGCCCTTGCGCACGTACACGTGGCACGTCGAGCAGGCGCACACGCCGCCGCAGGCGCTCCCCTCGGGGGCGTGGGCCCGCTGCGCGGCCTGCAGCAGCGTGGTGCCCGCGGGCACGTCGACCTCGACGGGCCCGTCGTCGGTGTTGAGAAAGCGAACGGTGGCCATCAGCGTCTCCGTCAGTGCGTGTGCCCGTCACCGACGAGGTGCGGGTGCGTGGGGCGCGCGTCGAGCTCGTCTTCGAACTCCTTGAGCGCGTGCCCCGACATGGCGCGCTTCACCGCGCGGTTCATTCGTCGCTCGGCGAGGGGCGTGGCCGCCCGGTCGAGCCCCTCGGTGCGGTGGTGAATGGCGTTGCGGTCGCCCTTCGCCACCGCGTCGCGCAGCGCCGCGAGGGCGCCGTCGAGCTCGGCGCGCTCGTCCTCGTCGAGGAGATCACCGTCGATGCCGACGGCCTTCTGCGTCGCCGCGATCACCTGCTCGGCCTCGATCACCCGCTCGCGCAGCTGCCGCGCGGCGAGGTCGCTCTCGGCGTGCTCGAACGACTCCATGAGCATGCGCTCGACGTCGTCGGCCTCGAGGCCGTACGAGGGCTTCACCTCGACGCGCTGCTCGACGCCTGTGGTGAGCTCCTTCGCGGTCACGTCGAGCATGCCGTCGGCGTCGACGCGAAAGGTCACCTCGAGGCGCGCGAGCCCCGCGGCCATCGGCGGAATGCCCTTGAGCGTGAAGGTCGCGAGCGAGCGGTTGTCGACGGCCATCTCGCGCTCGCCCTGCACCACGTGGATCACGAAGCCCGTCTGGTTGTCGGCGTACGTGGTGAACAGCTGCGCGCGCCCCGCGGGGATGGTCGTGTTGCGCGTGAGAATCTTCTCGGCCACGCCGCCCATCGTCTCGATGCCGAGCGAGAGCGGAATCACATCGAGGATGAGCGCGTCTTCGCGCGGCCCCTCGCCCGCGAGCATGTCGGCCTGGAGCGCGGCGCCGAAGGCCACCACCTGGTCGGGGTCGATGTCGGTGAGGGGCTCGTGCTTGAAGAGCTCGCGCACGAACGATCGCACGAGGGGCACGCGCGTCGAGCCGCCCACGAGGATCACCCCGTCGAGGGCTTCGGGCTTCACGCCCGCGTCGCGCAGGGCGCGCTTGCAGGCGGGGCCGGTGCGCTCGACCACGGGCCCCACGATGGCGTCGAACTCCGCGCGGGTGAGCGCGCGAGAGAAGTCTTCGCCCGCGTCGCGCGCGACGGTGACGGTGGTCTCGCTCGCTTCGGTGAGCCGGTGCTTGGCGGCGCGGGCGGCGTCGAGGGCGCGGCGCACGAGCTCGGGAGACGCGTGGGCGAAGTCGTCGACGCCCATCTCGCGCAGGAGCACGGTGGCCACGGCGCGGTCCATGTCGTCGCCGCCGAGCTGCGAGTCGCCGCCCGTGGAGCGAACCTGAAACACCCCGTCGTCGAGGGAGAGCACGGTGATGTCGAAGGTGCCGCCGCCGAGGTCGTACACGGCGAAGGTGCCCTGCGTGCGCCCCTTGTCGAGGCCGTACGCGAGGGCCGCCGCGGTGGGCTCGTTGAGGAGCCGCAGCACCTCGATGCCCGCGAGGCGCGCGGCGTCTTTGGTGGCCTGGCGCTGCGCGTCGTCGAAGTACGCGGGCACGGTGATCACCGCGCCGCCTACGGTGCGAAGCTGGTCTTCGGCGCGGCCCTTGAGCTCGCGGAGGATCTCCGCCGACACCTCGACGGGCGTCACCTCGCGGCTGTGCACGCGGAAGCGAACGGTGTTCGACTCGCCCTCGCGCGGCGCCACGAAATCGTAGGGGCCGAGCCTGCGCGTCTCGGGGTCGTCGGCGCCGCGGCCCATGAAGCGCTTCACCGACACGATGGTCTCGCGCGGGTGCAGCGCGGCGAGGGTGCGCGCGTCGTCGCCCACCAGCGTGGCCCCGTGCGCGCCGTAGTACACCACGCTCGGGAGGAGGGGCGACAGGTTGCAGTCGGTGACGCACTCGACGCCGCCGTCGACCACGTAGGCCACCAGCGAGTTGGTGGTGCCCAGGTCGATGCCGATGGGAACAGCGCGGGCCTTGGGGTCGAAGATCTGCAGGAGGGCCATTGGGCAAACAACCAATCGGTGATCAGTGACGGTGCGTACGCGGGGGGGAGTTCACTACTCCTCCATCGCGTCGGCCTCTTCTTGAAAGCGACGGAAGTATCGGAGCTTCACCACGGCGTCGCGGGCCTGCGCGAGGTCTCGCGCGTCGGGCGCACCCTCGCGGTCGAACGCGCGGGCCACGACGGACTCCTCGGCGGCCACGCGGGCGGCCACGGTCTCTCGCAGCGCAGCGATGCGCGCGGGCTTCGCGCGGGCGGCGTCGAGGTCTTCGCGGAGTTCCATCACCTCCATGAGGAGGGCGGCGGGGGCGCGATCGCCCTCCTGCACCGACAGCCCGTGCAGGGCGAGGAGCGCCTGCGCGCGGCTCAGCGGGTCGCGCAGCGCGCGGAACGCGTCGTTGACCGACACGGCGCGCTCGAGGGCCATGCGCCGCTCGCCCGGCGGCGAGTGCACATGGCGATCGGGGTGCAGCGCGCGCGACAGGTCGCGGTGGCGCTGCTCGAGGTCGCCCGGCGCGAAGGTGAAGCGCGCCGGAACGCCCAGCGTGGCGAAGGGATCGGTCATAGAGGTGTGTGCCGTGCGAAGACCGACGACGGTCAGACGGTGAAGCTCTCGCCGCAGCCGCAGCCGGTCTTCTCGTTCGGGTTCACGAACTTGAAGCCGTGTGACATGAGCTTGGTCTCGTAGTCGAGCGTCGAGCCCTGGAGCAGCACGAGCGACTTCGGGTCGACCACGACCTTGAGCCCGTCGAAGTCGAACACCCGATCGCGCGCGGTGGCCTCCTCGGCGAACTCGATCACGTACGAGAAGCCCGAGCAGCCGCCGCCGCGCACGCCGAGGCGCAGCATGGCCGTCGGGGTGCCGCGCTTCACGAGCGCCTCCTTGGCCTTGAGCACGGCCTTCGGGGTGACCGACACCGTAAGCTCGCGCTTCTCGGCGGGAGCCTGCGGGGCATCAGAGCGTGTGGTCTGCGCGTCCATCGCGGTCTTCTCTTTCAGCCCTGCGCGCGGCGCGAGGCCTGCTTCTTCCGGTAGTCGTCGATGGCGCTCTTGATGGCGTCTTCGGCGAGCACCGAGCAGTGGATCTTGACGGGCGGGAGGTTGAGCTCCGCCACGATGTCGGTGTTCTTGATGGTCTCGGCCTCGTCGAGCGTGCGGCCCTTGAGCCACTCGGTCGCGAGCGACGAGCTCGCGATGGCCGACCCGCAGCCGAAGGTCTTGAACTTGGCGTCTTCGATCACGCCGCCGTCGGTCACCTTGATCTGCAGCCGCATCACGTCGCCGCACGCGGGCGCGCCCACCAGGCCGGTGCCCACGTTGGGATCTTCCTTGTCGAGCGTGCCCACGTTGCGCGGGTTCTCCGCGTGCTCGATCACCTTGTCGCTGTACGCCATGGCGCTTGATCCTTCAGTGCGAAACGTTGATCAGTGGGCGGCCCACTGAATGCTTTTGATGTCGATGCCCTCTTTGGCCATCTCGTAGAGGGGCGAGAGGTCGCGGAGCTTCTTCACCTTGCCCACGACGAGGTCGGCCACGAAGTCGACCTCCTCGTCGGTGGTGAAGCGCCCGAGGCCGAAGCGAATGCTCGTGTGCGCGAGCTCTTCATCGACGCCGAGCGCGCGGAGCACGTACGAGGGCTCGAGCGACGCGCTGGTGCACGCGCTGCCCGACGAGACGGCCACGTCTTTGATGGCCATCATGAGCCCCTCGCCCTCGACGTACGCGAACGACACGTTGAGGTTGTTGGGGAGGCGCTTGCCTGAGTCGAGCGCGGGGCCGTTGAGGTACACCTCGTCGAGGCCCTTGAAGATCTTCTCGGCGAGGCGGTTGCGCTGCGCCTCGACCTTGCGCACCTCGTCGCGCCACGTCTTCGTGAGCACCTCGCAGGCCTTGCCGAAGCCTACGATGCCCGTCACGTTGAGCGTGCCCGAGCGCATGCCGCGCTCGTGGCCGCCGCCGTCGACCTGCGCCGAGATGCGCACGCGCGGCTTCGAGCGACGCACGTAGAGGGCGCCCACGCCCTTGGGGCCGTAGATCTTGTGGGCCGTGATGGAGGCCAGGTCGACGCCCATCGCGCGCACGTCGAACTCGGTTTTGCCGATGCCCTGCACCGCGTCGACGTGAAAGAGAACCCCGCGCTCCTTGCAGAGCTTGCCGATCTCGCCGATGGGCTGAACGGCGCCCACCTCGTTGTTGGCGAGCATCACCGAGACGAGAATGGTCTTGTCGGTGAGGGCGTTGCGCACGTCGTCGACGGACACGAGGCCGGTCTTGTCGACGTCGAGGTAGGTGACCGTGAGGCCCTGCTTCTCGAGGCGCTTGCACGTGTCGAGCACGGCCTTGTGCTCGACCTTCGTGGTGATGATGTGGTTGCCCTTGTCTTTGTAGAACTCGGCCACGCCCTTGAGGGCGAGGTTGTTGCTCTCGCTCGCGCCCGAGGTAAACACGATCTCTTCGGGCTTCTCGGCGTTGATGAGGGCGGCCACCTGCTCGCGGGCATAGCCCACGGCCTCTTCGCCCTCCCACCCGAAGCGGTGCGAGCGCGAGGCCGCGTTGCCGAACTTCTCGGTGAAGTACGGGATCATCGTCTCGAGCACGCGCGGGTCGACGGGCGTGGTCGCGTGGTAATCCATGTAGATCGGGAGCTTGAGGGCCATGTCGGTCACCTTGTGATCACGTCGGGCGCGAGCCGTGGAGGCCCGCGACGAGGTCGGGCGCGCCGCACCGGTGCATCTCGCAGTGGGGGCACGCGGAAATCAATCGCACGGGGTCGCACACCTCGCAGGTCTCGAGGTAGGCGACCGAGGCCGTGAGCTCGTGCCGTAGCTCTTGGAGGCGCTTGAGCTGCGCGTCGGTCTCTTCGAGCTTCTGGCGGTAGAGTTCTCGGATGCGCGCCATCGCGCCCGAGGCCGACCCCGAGACCTCCCACGTGTGCAGGAGCTCGCGAATGTCGGGGAGCGAGAAGCCCATGTCTTGGAGCTTCGAGATCCACCGAACGCGCCCACCGCGTCGGGCCCGTAGAGGCGAAAGCCGCCTTTGCTGCGCTCGACCGGGTGCAGGAGCCCAAGCTCTTCGTAGAGGTGCAGCGCGCGCACCGTCTTGTTGGTGCGCTGCGCGAGGTCGCCCACGCGCAACAGGTCGCTCGGGGCCACCGGCTCGGCAGACGAAGCCTCGCGCGGCGGGCGAAGCGCCAGCTCGGAGGCCATGTCTGCGATCGGGAGGCGGACCGTCATCGAACTCTCACCCATGCGTAAGGGTTGGTCTTAAACCTCCCCTTACGTAAGGGTATGACCGTCAAAGGTCAAGGATCTTTTCCGGTCAACTCCGACGGGCGGTGGCGCGGGAATGGGGCTACCGCGGGGGCCTCGCGGTGCGGTACACACTGCCCGCGATGAGGGAGACGACGCCGCAGCACGCGGCGCCGGGGGCTGTGTCCTCGGCGCGCATGGAGAACTCTCGACGCCTCGCGCGGGCGCAGGTGTCGGTCGCCGACGGTCGCGCCTTCTCGCCCGCGGCGCTGCGCGAGATGAGCGATTTTCGACGCGGCATCATGCGCATGAAGCCCGGCGTCGACCTCGCCGTCGACTTCGATCGCTTCTCGGGCTTCGTCGCGCGCTGCCCCGTGGTGCTGCGCGTGCGCGACGCCGACGGCGCGCTCCGCGGCACCTTCGCGCTGCGCTGGATCGACGAGCTGCGCGGCGCGCGACGCTGGCGGCTCATTCT
>CAISKJ010000051.1 GCA_903885885.1 uncultured delta proteobacterium | reverse complement strand
GCCCCCCAAGCAGGAGATCGACCAGCTCTGCGCCCCCACCGCGCGCCAGCGGCGGCTCTACGACGCGCTCTCGGCCACGCTGCTCGCCGACGTCGAGAAGAAGATCGCCGACGTGGGCCTCGCGCGCAGCGGCATCAACATTCTCACGGCGCTCTTGCGCCTGCGGCAGATGGCCTGCGACCCGCGCCTCGTCGATCCGTCGCAGCCCGCGGCCACGAGCGCCAAGCGCGAGGCCTTCCTCGAGCTCGTGCGCTCGCTCGTCGAGGGCGGGCGCCGCGTGCTGGTGTTCTCGCAGTTCGTCGAGCTGCTCACGATGTGGCGCGGCGACCTCGACGCGCTCGGCGTCGCGTACGAGTACCTCGACGGCCGCACGCGCGACCGCGAGGGCTGCGTCACGCGCTTTCAGACGGGCACCGCGCCGCTGTTTCTCATCTCGCTCAAGGCCGGCGGCACGGGGTTGAACCTCACCGCGGCCGACACCGTGATCCACTGCGACCCGTGGTGGAACCCCGCCGTCGAAGACCAGGCCACGGACCGCGCCCACCGCATCGGTCAGACGCGCGCCGTCGCCGTGTATCGGCTCATCACCAAAGGGACCGTCGAAGAGAAGATCGTCGCGCTCAAGGGCCGCAAGCGTGAGCTCGCCGACGCCGTCATCGCCGAAGACGCGGGCGCCCTCCGGGGCCTCTCGGCCGACGATGTGCGGCTGCTCCTCGGCGGCGCCGAAGACGACGACTTCGAAGACGAAGCCGTCGACCCGGCCACCGCCGTCGGGGCCGCGAAGCGCGCGCGCAAGCGGGCCTGAGCGGGGCGCTACCTTTCCCGGGCGTTAACGGTGTGTTTACACGCCCCGGGGCTACAAAGCGCCCACCGATGAAGCGTATCGAAGCGATCATCAAACCGTTCAAGCTCGACGAGGTGAAAGACGCCCTCGCCGAGGTCGGCGTTCAGGGCATGACGGTCACCGAGGTGAAGGGCTTCGGCCGCACCGGAGGCAAGAAGGAGGTCTACCGCGGTAGCTCCTACGTGGTCGATTTCGTGCCCAAGGTGAAGATCGAGGTGGTCGTGACCGACGAGCAGGTCAACGCCGTCATCGACGCCATCGAGCGCAGCGCCCGCACGGGCCGCATCGGAGACGGGAAGATCTTCGTGATCCCCATCGAAGAGGTCGTGCGCATTCGTACCGGCGAGCGCGGCCGCGACGCCATCTGACCGCGGGCCCCATCGGTGTCGCCGCACCCCGCGGCGAGCGCGGCGACCTTCACACGCCGTTGCGCCCTTCGCACAGCGTGCCCTGAGGGCACACCACGGCACATCACACGGCGTTAAAACGCGCGCGATTCACGCTGAATCACAGCGGTTGCGCCGATGGCACAGCGCTCGCGTAGGCACCGCTCCCAAGGAGCTTGTGAGTGCCATGAGAAATCAGAACAGCTGCGGTGTCGTCTCGCTCGTCGCCGCGCTCGCCGCGGGGTGCGGCGACACCATTTCGCCCGAGGCCGCGGCCACGTCGGAGGTGCGCTCGTCGCACGCGCGCGTCACGGCCGCCGCGCCCGAGGCCGACCTTTCGGCCCTGGTGCGCGCCAACACCACCTTCGCGTTCGAACTGCACCGCGCCGTGGCAGCGAGCGGGCGCAACGTGGTGGTGTCGCCGTACAGCGTCTCGACGGCCCTCGCCATGACCTGGGCGGGCGCCCGCACCGACTCCGAGACCCGCATGCGCGCCACGATGCGCCTCCCGACCATGGAGCAGGCGCGGGTGCACGCGGCCTTCAATGCCCTCGATCAGTGGCTCGTCGCGCAGACCTCGCAGCCCGTGTCCGAAGAGAGTCCGCGGCCCGCGCGCGTGAAGCTCGCCAACGCCCTCTGGGCGCAGCGCGGATACTCTTTTCAGGCGCCCTTTCTCGACACCCTCGCCGAGAACTACGGCGCTGGCGTGCGGGTCACAGATTTCGCCACCGCCCCCGACGCCTCGCGCCTCGCCATCAACGCGTGGGTGGGCGAGCGCACCGACGGGCGCATCCCCGCGCTGCTCGCTGAGGGCACCATCACGGGCGACACGGTGTTCGTGCTCACCAACGCGATTCACTTCACGGCAGGGTGGCAGCGCGTGTTCGACCCGTCGCGCACGGCCCCGGCCGACTTTTATGTGAGCCCCACGGTGACGGCGCGCGTGCCCACGATGCACCTCGAGGCGCGCCTCCCCTACGCCGAGGGCCCCGGGTGGAAGGCCGTCTCCCTCGCGTATCAAGGCAGCGACCTCTCGATGCTCGTCATCGTGCC
This sequence comes from uncultured delta proteobacterium, assembly GCA_903885885.1. Taxonomy (GTDB): domain Bacteria; phylum Myxococcota_A; class Polyangia; order Polyangiales; genus CAISKJ01. The sequence continues at coordinate 2 of CAISKJ010000051.1, read as the reverse complement.
CG
>CAISKJ010000050.1 GCA_903885885.1 uncultured delta proteobacterium | reverse complement strand
CGGCGGTGGCGGTGGCGGTGGCGGTGGCGGCGGCGGCGATGGTGGCGGTAGCGGTGGCGTTGCGGAGACCTCGTCGGCGAAGGTGTTGACGACGAGCGCGAGGTCGACGCCGGCGAGCTGCGCGAGGGCGGCGCAGGTGGCGGCGGTGCGGCGCTGGGTCACGCGGTCGCCGTGGACGGCGATGCGCATCTCGAGGCTCCACAGGCCGCGCGGCGCGTGGTGCACCGTCGCCTCGGCGCTCCACACGAAGGGGAGCTCGTGGCGCAGCCCCGCGGCGAGCGCGCGGGCGATCACCTCGTCGCGCGCGGGGCACGGGGCGGGGGCGTTCCAGGTGAGCGCGGGGGGCTGCTGCGCGCGCGCGAGGGGCGCGACGGCGAGGAGCGCGAAGGCTGTCAGCGTCGGGGTACGCACGTCGCCCGCAGCGAGTATGCAGCGGGTGAGTCGGGCGCGAGCGCGCGGAGTTGCGCGGCGATGCGTTCGGCCTCGTCGACGCGCCCCACCATGCACCAGGCGCGCACGCGGTAGGCCAGCACCTCGGGGCCCGCGACGCCGCGCGGGTGCTCCGCGGCGTGGCGCGCGAGCACGCGCAGCGCGCGGTCGGGGTCGTGCGCCTGGAGGGCCCCGTCGGCCTCGCGCAGCATGGCCCACTCGTCGCCCGCGACCGCAGCGGCGCGCGGTGCGACGGTGTGTCGGATGGCGTTCGCAGGCTGCGATTGGGCTCCGACGTCGTGTCGGGGGGCGTTTGCACGCTGCGATTGGGGTCCGACGTCGTGTCGGGGCGCGTTCGCACCCGCAGGCGGCGCCGACCGCGCGGCGCGCCACGCGCCCACGCCCGTGAGCACCAGGGCCAGCGCGCCCGCCCCCAGCAGCGCGCGCGGGGTATGCGACGGCGCGGGCGCGGGGCGCACGTCGGCGAGAATCTTCTGGAGCAGCGCCTCGCGGTCGACGTCGGCGGGGCGGTCGTGCGCGCGCACGGCGTCGAGGTCGCTGCGGAGCGACGGCGTCGGTTCGGTCACGGCTGCCTCCGGCGGTGGAGCGCGATCTTGCGGTCTACCTCGTCCCACGCGCGGCGCAGGCGCGTCGAGACCGTGTTGGGCGAGAGCGAGAGGGCCTCGCCGATCTCGCGCGCGGTCATCTCGAGAAACTCCGTCATGATGAAGACGTCGCGCAGGTCGACGTCGAGCGCGGCGAGCACCGTCGAGAGGTGCGCGAGCTCCTCGCGCGTCGCGGCGGTGAGCTCGGCGGAGGCGCCCTTCGGGTCGATGAGCCCGTCGGGGAGCTCGTCGAAGATGCCCTTGCGGCGCACCCCGCGGCGGTACATGCGCGAGACGTTGTGCGTGATGCCGAAGAGCCACGCGCGCACCGAGGCGCGGCCGTCGTAGCCCGCGCGGTTCACGTACACGACCTTGAACACCTCCTGGAGCTGGTCTTCGAGGTCGCGGCGCGGCACCCCGAGGCGCACGAGCGCGCGCCACACGAAGTCGAAGTGCGTGCGATAGAGGGCTTCGAAGGGCGGCAGCTCGGTCACGGCGCGCGCCCCCTCGAACGCGTGGCCGGACGCATCGGCGGAGTGTGCCACGGTCATCGCTTCGTCGGCCTCACGCAGACCATTGTCCGACCCCGCCGGGGCTCGTTCGAAAATCTTCGGCGCCCCGCGCGATCGTGCCGTCGCGACGCGGGGCGGAATCTGGCATGGTCGCGGCGCCGTGCTGCGAAGGTACATCCCGCTCGTCTCGATGGTCTCGCTGTGCCTCCACGCCTGCGACGGCGGGGCTCCCGTCGATCAGGCCCCCGCCGCGCAGCGCCCGGGAACAGCCGCCCGCGGCCCCCGCGTCCGGTGGGACTTGGGGCACCGGCCGCTCCCCGAGATCCCGCTCCCCAACGACGTCGCCACCTTTCCCGACCCGAGCTCGCCCACGGGCTTGCGCCTCAACGCGAGCCTCGTCACCGCCACGGGCTTCGAATCGCGCCTGCGCGCGGGCTTCGACGAGCTCGACGGCTGGGGCACCTTTCAGCCCGTCACGGTGGGCTTCGACGAAGACCTCGACCTCGCCGACCTCACCCGTCGCATGCGCGGCGACGACCATGAGTTCACCGACGACGCGGTGTACCTCGTCAACCTCACCACGGGTGTGCCCGTGCCCCTCGACATGGGCGACGGCAACTTCGTCTACACGGCGAAGTACCCCGACGGATACTTTCCCAACGACCCGCGCGGCGGCCAGTCGAACCTGCTCTTCGAAACCGTCAACGAAGACGTGAACGGCAACGGGGCCATGGACCCCGGCGAAGACACCAACTTCGACGGCGTGCTCAACCGCGCCGCGGTGTTTCCCGTCGGCGCCCGGCCCCAGGACGCGCTGAGCACCTTCTGGGAGCCCGACTCGCGCACGCTCATCGTACGCCCGCTCGTTCCCCTCGAAGAGCGCACGCGCTACGCCGTGGTGCTCACCGATCGCCTCCGCGGTGTGTCGGGCTACGCCGTTCGCTCGCCGTACCCCACCGTGGCGCACCCCGCGCAGAGCGCCGTGCTCGAAGCCCTCGACGGCCACCTCCGGGGCCCCGCGGCGCGCTACTACGGCGGCCTCGTGTACCGCCCCCGTGCGACCGACGGCGGCGCCAGTCGCGTCACCTTCGCGTGGAGCTTCACCACCCAAACAACAGTGAGCGACATGCTCACCATGCGAAGGGGTCTCTACGGTGAGGGGCCCTTCGCGCCCGCGCTCGCGCCCATTACGCCCGACCTGCGGCTCACCGAGGTCAACGCGGGCGCGTCGTGCGCGCCCGATCAGGAGGCGCGGCCGTACATCATTCGCGGCCCCGCGCTCGCGGCGCTCGTGAGCGCGCTCGCCGAGGGCCTCGGCCTCGGCGACGCCCAGCGCGAGGCGCTCGTCGAGCAGTACCGCTACGTCGACTACATCGCGCTCGGTACGTATCGCGTGCCCTATCCCATGGGCGATCCGCGCGACATCGACCCCCACGCGCGGTGGACGATCAACAGCCGCACGGGCGAGATTCGCCACCTGGGCACCGACACCGTGCAGTTTGCGATGGTGGTGCCCAAGGCCCTCGCGGGGCACAGCGCGCCCTTTCCCGTGGCGTTCATGGGGCACGGCTATCGCGGCAACTTCACCGACGCGCTGGGCTTCGGGCCGTACCTGGCCTCGCACGGCGTGGCCACGGTGGGCATCAACGCGCCCGGTCACGGCCTGTGGCTCGACACGGGCACGCGCTCGCTCTTCTCGGCGCTGCTCCGCGGCATGTGCAACGGCGGCCTCCTCGAGACGCTCGCCGGAGGCCGCGCGAAGGACCTCAACGGCGACAACAGCGCCGACCCCGGCGGCGACTTCTGGACAGGGTACGTCTTTCACACGCGCGACAACATGCGGCAGCACACGCTCGACCACATGCAGCTCATTCGCGCGCTGCGGGGCTTCGACGGACGGGCCCGCGCGGGCGTCGACTACAACCGCAACGGCGACACGAGCGACGACCTCGCGGGCGACTTCAACGGCGACGGCACGCCCGACGTGGGCGGCCCCAGCGCGGGCTACTACGTGATGGGCGGCTCGCTCGGCGGCATCATGGCGATGACGCTGGGCGCGGCCGACGCCTCGGTGCGCGCATCGGCGCCGGTGTCGGGCAGCGGCGGCATGGCCGACGTGGGCATTCGCTCGACCGAAGGCGGCGTGAAAGAGGCGGTGATCCTCCGCGCGATGGGGCCCCTCGTGGTGTCGTCGCCCGCGAGCGACTATCCGCCCGACGGGAGGCGCACGCGCACCTCGTGTACGGCGGGGCAGACGTCGCTGCGCTTCATCGTGCCCGACCTCTACGACACGGGTGAGCTCGAGTTCGCGTGCGCCGACGTGCTCCCGCGCGGCAACACCGACGCGCGCCAGCCCGACGCGCCGCCTGCCCTCGCGCCCGGCGACGACGTGGTGGTGATCAACCTCCGCAGCGGCGAGCAGCGCTGCGCGCGCGTGTCGGATCAAGCGCGGCTGCGCATCGGCATCCCCAGCGACACCAACGACCCGCTCTTCGTGAGCATCTACCGCGGCGCCGCGGTGACCGACTACGGCGCCTGCGCCATCGCGCCCGGAGCCGCGCTGCGCAGCACCGTCGAGACGCAGCAGGTGATCGAAGGCGACTGCGACATTCACTGCGGGCACATCACCGTCGACGCGCCCAACGACGCGCCGGTGCGACGGTGGGGCCTGCGCGGGGCGCCGCTCCTGTCGCCCGCCGAGGGCCTCGGGCTGCGGCGGCAGACGCCCGAGCTGCGTCGCTTTCTCGCGCTCGCGCAGACGGGCCTCGACGCGGCCGACCCCATCTCGTGGGCGCCGCTGTACTTTCTGCGCCGCCCCGCCGACCACGCGCCGCACGCGGTGCTGGTGGTGAACACCATCGGCGACCAGGCCGTGCCCATCAACAGCGGCAACGCCTTCGCCCGCGCCGTGGGGGTGATCCCGTTCATGGGAACTACGGCTCCCACGCGGTACCCCGAGCTCGCCGACTACGCCACGCCGCAGGGCATCTTCGGCCGCTACAACCGCACGCCCAACCGGGTGCTCATCGACCGCGGCGTGCTCGAGGGGCTCGCCGAGGCGCGGCGCTTTCCGAGCAACGGGCGCGACGACGTTCTCTTCGACGTAGACAACCTCGACGAGGGCCGCCAGGGCTTCGGCGAGCAGACGCTCTCGACGCCGCTGCGCCTCGTGCGGCGGGCCGCGCGCGTCGATTCGGGCGCCACGCTCGACGGCGCGTGGCTGCCCACGCTCGACACCTGGAGCGGCGCCACGGGCCCCTCGGCGGCGGTGCTCAACGCGTACCTGCGCCCGCAGGGGACGCACTCCTTCGCGCTGCCCAACCCGTCGGATGCGTGGCGCGGCGAGACGTACCTCTTGCACACCATCGGTCACTTCTTTGCGACCGACGGCGCCGACGTCTACTACCGCTCGCACCCGAGCGAGCACCAGTGCGCCGAGCGGGCCACGTGCTCGTTCATCGCGCCGCGCCCCGCGTCGCAGTAGCCGCTACCGGATCGCCCTCTTCGACCCCAGAGAACGCACTTCCATGAAGACACACTTCGTCGCGGTGAGCCTCGCGCTCGTCTCGTTCGCTTCGGGCGCTTCGGCGCAGTCGGGCGGCCACGTGCGCGTGAGCGTCGAGCGCGCCTTCGGCTTCGCCTACAACAGCGTCACGAGCTCATCGGAGACGACCACGGGCACCGTCACGGTGACGCGCGAGTCGACCTCGTCGGTGACGTCGCTCAACCTCTTCGGCGCGGGCTTCTCGTCGGTGGCGCCCGAGTCGGGGCTGGTGTTCGGGGGGCAGGTTCCGCGCTTCGCGGTCGACTACGAGCTCGCGTCGCACCTCACCGTCGGCGCGGCGGCCTTCGTCTCGTGGAACTCCATCTCGACCTCGGGCGGCAGCGAGCTGTCGGGCTTCGGCTTCGGCCTCGCGCCCCGCGTGGGCTACACGCTCGGGCTCACCGACCGT
>CAISKJ010000049.1 GCA_903885885.1 uncultured delta proteobacterium | reverse complement strand
GTGCTGTAGGGCGTGCTCACGCCCGCCCGCTGGTTGCGCGCCATGCCGAACGCGTGCGCAATGGGAAGCGGCGCGGCGCGTTCAGCGCAGGCACCGTTCACAGGACCTGTGAACGCGTTTACATGAAAAGTAAACGCTGACGGCTGCGACCTCGCACTGTCAGGCCGCGGCGCCGCCCGCCGGTGTGTTGGCCCAGCGTGAACCGTACGGCGGTTGAACCTACATTTGGAGACTACCGCAGCGAGGACACGGCGCGAAGCCCTCGCATGCACCGCGCTCGCTACGCGGCCTCGCCCTCCTCGCGGGCCTCGCGGCGGCGCTTCGCGCGCACCTCACGAGCCTCCTCGAGCTTGCGGTCGCGCGCGGCCCAGATGGCCTCGGCGCGGCCCGCGAGCACGTCGTCGGGCGTGACGTAGCCGATCGCGCTGTGCAGCCGCTCGCCGTTGTAATGCGCCACGAAGCGCGCCACGACGCGACGGGCCTCCTCGACCGACGCGGGCGGGGTCACGCGCAGCGCGTCGCTCTTCACCGTCTTGTTCCAGCGCTCGATCTTCCCGTTCGACTGTGGGTAGTACGGTGAGGTCCGCACGTGCGTCATGCCCGCGACGCGAATGAACTCCTTGAAGTCGCGCGCCACGAATTGCGGCCCGTTGTCGCTGATCACACGAGGCTTCGCCTCGGGGTATTTCTCGCGCGCCCGTTGCAAGATGATCTGCACCTCGGCCTCCTTCATCGAGGGGCGAATCTCGTGATGCACGATGGCCCGCGAGGCCCCATCGAGCACCGCGCACAGGTAGTAGAACGTGCCGCCTACGTTCAGGTACGCGATGTCGATGTGCCAGTGAGCGTGCGGCGCGAGCGGCTGCTCGAAGCCCGCTCCCTTCTTCGAGGGATTGCGGTTCCAGCGGTCGAGCACGCCCGCGGCCGAGAGCACGCGCCAGGTCGTCGTGGGGCTGACGGCCACGACGTTCTGGTCGAGCATCATGAAGGTGATGCGGCGATAGCCGTCGAGCGGGTGCTTCGCGTGGAAGGCCACGATGCGCGCGCGCTCCTCGGGCGTAATCCAGTGGTCGCGAGGCACCAGCGCGTTGTGTTCGTTGGCCTTGCCATAGCGCTGAATCCACGAGACGAAGCGGGGCCTCGACAGCCCCGCCCATCGAAGGACGCGCTCACGCGAAAGCTCCGTCTTGTCAGCCAGCGCGCGCACGAAGTCGACGATCGCGTCGCGCGTGTCGTGGGGAACCCAGCGGCCGGTCAGGGCTCCCCAAGTTCTTTTTTCAAGAGGACCAGGTCCTCGCTGATCTCGGCGATCACCGAGTCCTTGCGTGCGAGCTTCGCCTCGAGCTGCTCGACGCGCGTGGCGAGCTGCTGCTCTCGCGAGGAAGACCTGTTGGGCAGTGAGAACGCGGCGGCGCCGTTCTCGAAGAGCTGCTTCTGCCAGTAATAAAAGAGGCTCGGCGCGATCGTGTGCTGCTCACAGATCTCCGAGACGGGCTTCCGCTCGACGAGGTGCTCGCGGAGGATGGCGAGCTTCTGCTCGGCCGAGTGGTGACGACGCTGCTCCTTCGACATGACCTGATCCCTTGCCGCGTCCTATGCGCGGCGACAAGGCCGTCAGGTTCCGGCTGGGGCAAGACACCGGGAGCGCCATCTTCGCGACGCCATCGCAGAGCCACGAAAGCAAACCTGTTCGTCGAACAGTCGGCGTGTACACGCGCCGCCCCGACGGCGCACAGCCGCTGAAGTGGGCCGGCGTAGCGAGTGCGGCGCGGACGGGCAGGGCCGTTGGACTACTTGTCCCCCGACGCGGCCGACCCACGACGCGGCCATGTCCTCCGACCAGCCGTAGGTGTCGTCGTAGCGGTCGGCGAGGAAATGGAAGTCGTCCGCCGAGAGCCCGCTGACGCCGCGATAGGTCCAGGCGATGGGCATCGCAAACCGTGTGCGTTCAGAACCCGCCGACGTCGAGCCGGATCGGGGCGGCGGCCACCTCGGGGTGCGCGGCGTAGAGGGCGTCCATGCACTGCTTCACGCGCGCGGGCGCCTCGTTCTCGTGGCGCAGGCTGTTGGTGCCGTAGCTGAAGCACACCAGCAGGTGCGAAGGGTTGTCCGGGTCGGGGAACGTCCGGGAGTACGTCAGCGGGAGGAAGTCCCCGCCGCCGCGGTCGTCCGACTGCGCCTGCTCGTAGGTCTCGTCGTCGGCGAAGTTCTTCACCATGCCGAGGTACTCGTAGAGGAAGGCTTCGATGGTCGGGATCAGGTGCTCGTTCATGGCTCGGTCAGCTCTGGGGCTTTCATGGAGGGTCGTGTCACGCAGCGTGCCCCGTCCGGCGCTGCTCGCGATCGATCATGCGACGCCCCATGTCGGCGCGACAACAGTGACCTTCGGCACCCTGCGTCCGCCGGGTCGACGAGGGAGCGGTCGTAGGTGAGCGGCAGGAAGTCTCCGCCGCCGCGCTCGTCCTCGGTCGCCTGCTCGAGGGTCTCGTCGTCGGCGAAGCACTTCCGGTCCCACACATACCGGTTGAGAAACTCGTCGATGATCGTGATGAGGTGCTCGTGCATGGCGCGCGGTGCCGCGGTTGCGCTCAGAAGGCGGTGACCAACAGGCGCACCGGCACCGCGGCCACCTCGGGGTGCGCGACCGAGAGGGCGTCCATGCACTGCTTCACGCGCGCGGGCGCGAGCCGCTCGTGCTCGATGAGGTCGGTGCCGTAGCTGAAGGCTCTGGGAGCCCCAGCAGGCGTCCTGCGACCGCAAGCCCCGACAGGAACGCGCCCTCGACGCGACCGCCCGACGCGAAGTCACCGCCGCACGCGAGGCGCGCATCTTCGTCGATCCAGCTCTCCGCGTCGCACGGCGCTGCGGGCCGCGCGAAGCGCCATCGATGCAGGTGGGTCGCCACGGGCGCGACGACGCCGCGTCCCGTCGCGCGGGCGAACGCGTCGAGCATGTCGCGCGTGACGTCGTCTTCACGGCTCGCGAAGTGCGCGTCGGACCACGCTTCGGAGGCGTGCAACATCCACCGGTTTCCGGGAGCGCGGCCGGGCTTGCTCGACTCGCACGCGATCCACGAGAGCTCGAGCCCATCGCCCGCGCGACCGACGAACGCGCCGTCGAACGGCAGAGACTCCGCGCCTTCGGGAAGCGTCACCGCGAGCGCGAGGCAAGGCGTCATGCGGCACTTCGCGAGCGGCTCTGCCATGGCCGGCGAGACCGCCTCGATGAGCGCGCGCGCCTGCTCCGCGGGCAGGCACACGGCGACGGCGTCGAAGCCGTCCCACGTCATGGCCTCACCCGCCTCGCGGGTCGGTGCGAGCGTCACGCCCCGCGGCGCCACGCGCCCGAGGAGCGACCAACCGCGTGCGGCCCGGTCGAGACGGTCGACACGATGTCCCGCACGCACGTCGAGGTCCGATGCGAGATGGCGCGCGATCGCGTTCATCGTCGGCGTTCCCACCCAGCGAAGGACCGGCTCGGTCTCGCGCACGGCGCCGCTTCGACCGTCGAGCGACACGACGCGCGCGTCCCATCGCGCGACGACGCCCTGCTGCGCCCACGAGGCGATGTGGCGCGAAAACCGAGGGTCGCGCGCGGTGAAGTACTGGGCCCCAAGATCGAACGACGCAGCCTCGACGCGCCGGCTCGCGAGGCGACCGCCGGCGGCGCGTCCCTTGTCGAAGACGACGACCTCGACGTTGTGATCGGCGAGCACGCGCGCGCACGCGAGCCCCGCGAGACCCGCGCCCACGACCGCGACGCGTCGAAGAGACGAACGCGTCGGGGCGCGCGACCGCG
>CAISKJ010000048.1 GCA_903885885.1 uncultured delta proteobacterium | reverse complement strand
TGCACCACCACCTCGCGCACCTTTGACCCGTCGCCGGACGGGTCCTTCGACGACGCGAAGCTCGCCGACGCGCCTTCGCCCGACGCCTCGTCGCCCGATGTGCCGTCGCCCGATGTGCCGTCGCCCGATGTGCCGTCGCCCGATGTGCCGTCGCCCGACGCGGCCTTCGACGCGCCCGATGTCACCGGCCCCGATGCGCCGTCGCCCGACGCCGTCGCCGACGCGCCCGACGCGGGGCTGCGCTGCCCGGTGACCTTTCGCTACCGCCCGCCGACGGGGCGCGCGGTGTCGCGCGTCGAGGTCACCGGCGAGTGGAACGCCTTCGCCAACCCCGGCGTCGCGATGCGCGCCGACGGGCGCGGCGGGTACGCCGTCGACGTCGCGCTCGCGCCGGGCCTGCACGCGTACAAGCTCCTCGTCGACGGCGCGTGGGAGCTCGACCCCGACGGCGCGCGGCGCAAGTACCTCGACGGCGTCGAGAACTCCGCCGTGCTCGTGCGCGACTGCCGCAACCCCACCCTCACGCTCGTGACAGGAAACGTCACGCGGCCCGCGGCGGGCGACGGGCGCTACCGCGCCACGGTCACGCTCGCGCGCGGCCTCGACGGCACCGACATCGACGCCCCCACGGTGCGCGCGACGCTGCGCCGCGACGCGACCACGCGCGCGCTCGCGGGCGTGACCTGGGACGTGGCCACGGGGCGCGTGGGCTTCGAAGCGACGGGCCTCGCCGACGGCAAGTACACGGTCACCGTCGAGGCGAGCGACCGCCTCGGGCGCGCGGCGGCGCCGCTGCGGCTGCTCTTCTGGGTCGAGGCCGAGGCCTTCACCTGGCAGGGCGCGACGATCTACATGGCCATGGTCGATCGCTTCGCCAACGGCGACCGCACCAACGACCCCGCGCGCACCGACGGGGTCGACGCGCGCGCCGACTACCAGGGCGGCGACTTCGCGGGGCTGCGCGCGCGCATCGCCGACGGCACGCTCGACCGCCTCGGGGTGCGCGCGATCTGGCTCGCGCCGGTGAACCGCAACGCCGAGGGCGCGTACCTCGCCGCCGACGGCGTGCACCGGGTGATGGGCTACCACGGCTACTGGCCCGTGCGCGCCCGCGAGGTGGAGACCCGCCTCGGCGGCGAGGCCTCGCTGCGCGCGGTGATCACCGAGGCGCACGCCCACGGCATTCGTGTGCTGCAAGACTTCGTGGTGAACCACGTACACCGCGACCACGAGTACTTTCGCGACCACCCGGAGTGGTTTCGCACCGGCTGCGTGTGCGGCACCGACGGCTGCGACTGGACCGGTCGGCGCCTCGACTGCCTCTTCACGAGCTACCTGCCCGACGTAAACTGGTCGCTCCCGGCGGTGTCCGAGCAGCTCGCCGACGACGCGGCCTTCTGGATCGACCGCTTCGACTTCGACGGCCTGCGCGTCGACGCGGTGAAGCACGTCGAAGACATCGCGGTGTACAACCTCCGCGCGCGCCTCCACGACGACTTCGAGGCGACGGGCGAGCGCGTGTTTCTCACCGGCGAGACGGCCATGGGGTGGAACGACTGCGGGCTCACCTGCAACCGCAGCGAGTACGACACCATCTCGCGCTACGTGGGCCCCCGCGCCCTCGATGGGCAGGCCGACTTCGTGCTCTACCACGCGGTGCCGTATCGCACCTTCTCGAGCGACGCGCGCGGCATGCTGCACGCCGACTACTGGACGCAGCAGAGCCAGACGCAATACCCCGCCGGCGCCGTGATGACGCCCTACGTGGGCAGCCACGACACGGCGCGCTTCACCACGCTGGCGAGCTACCGGGGCCAGGGGCCCGGGCTCGACCCGAGCGTTCCGGGCCGCCAGTGGGACGCCGTCGCCGAGGCCCCGCGCGACCCCGAGGCCTACGCGCGGCACCGCCTCGCGATGAGCTGGGTGCTCACCATTCCCGGGGCGCCGTTGATGTACTACGGCGACGAGTACGGCGACTGGGGCGGGGCCGACCCCAACAACCGGCGCATGTGGCGCGACGGCGCGGCGCTCTCGGCCGACGAGCAGGCCACGCTCACGCACGTGCGCGCGCTGGGCACCGCGCGGCGCGAGCTCGTGGCGCTGCGGCGGGGCACCTACGTCTCGCTCGCGGCCACGGAGGAGACGCTGGTGTTCGCGCGCGTGTTCGAGGGGCGCGCGGCGCTCGTGGGCCTGTCGCGCGCCGCCGCGCCGCGGACGGTCACGGTGCGCCTGCCGGCCAGGGTCTTGGCAATGACCGCGTGGAGGCGCTCAAACATGGCGTTGGTGAAGGGCGGGTTCATCTCGTAGTTGCCTGGCGGCAGGGTGTCGTCGTGGTCCTTGAGGAACGCGAAGAAGTTCCCCCTGCTGCCAAAGTCCCGGTCCTGCTCGAACATGGAGTAGTAGTCCCTCATCTTGTGGTTGAACGGGGAGGCGAAGCACTCGACGAACCCCGGGAGCCTGTGGGCGAAGCTCGGGAGGATGGAGGCGTGGAAGTTGCTATCGAAGGCGCCCATGCACAGGTAGCGCAGGACCAGGGCGGTCATCTTCAGGGTGACGGAGGGACTGGC
>CAISKJ010000047.1 GCA_903885885.1 uncultured delta proteobacterium | reverse complement strand
GGGCCGAGCCCGGCGGCGCGTCGGAGAGCGTGCGGGCCAGGTCGCCCGACGAGATGCGCTCGCGGTCGGGCGCGTCGGGCTCGACTTCGAAGTCGGCCCGCGGCGGGCGCGGCGCCGGGGGCGCGCGGCGCGACATGCGCGTGGCGTGGCCGCGCAGCGCGTTGCGCGCGAGCACGAGGGCCTGCAGCGAGCCGAGCACCACGCCGGGCTGCGACTCGCGCGCGCGCATCCAGCCCTGGAGCGCGCGGGTGAGGGGCACCAGGTCGTCGATGGGGTACACGTACACGCGGTCGGGGTTCTGCGCGGTCGCGGCGAGCTCCTGCGTGAGGAGCGACACGGCGCTCACGAGCTCGCGGAGCTTCACCCCGAGGGGCACGGTGACGCCGGCCCAGTCGATCCATCGCAGGAGCGCGGCCTCGCGCGCGCCCGCGTCGTCGACGGCGCTCAGGCCCGCCCAGAGCGTGATGGCGCGCTCGTCGTCGAGCTCCTCCGTCCATCGGAGGAGCACGTGAAAGGCATCGTCGCGGGGAGCGCTCTCTCCGGGCGGCGGTGCCGACCAGCGGAGCGTGCTTCCCTGCGACGTTTCCGGCGTATCGTGTGAGTCGAACGTTCGCGACATCGGGCGTCGAAGGCCTGCGATTCTACGGGACTCTCCCGGCAACAACCTAGCAATCTGCCGAACCCCCGCGACGTTCGAGGCGCGAACCGTTCTCGCTGTGGTGATACCCTTACGCCCGTGCGCCAGAAGGGCCTCCTCGCAGCCTGGGTGATCGCGACGCTTCTCGGGTGCGGCACCTCGGTGTCGACGCCCGCCGTGCCCGACGCGGCCCCCCGCACCGACGCCCTCGTCGCCCCCGAGGCCTCGGCCACCGCCGACACCGACGGCGACGGCCTCTGCGACCGCACGGAGCAAGAGCGTCGCACCGACCCGCGCGCGCCCGACACCGACGGCGACGGCCTCCTCGACGCGTTCGAAGTCGCCGCGGGCACCAACCCCCTCGCGATCCGCAGCCCCCTCGCGAGCGACCGTGTGCGCTTCGTCGAGGGCGACGACACCCTCGCGACGATCGAGCACGTGGTCGAGTACCAGGGCGCCGGCGAGGTGCTCCGCGCGTTGATGCAAGACCGCGCGGCGGGCGTCGAGGGGCTGCGCGCGTCGGAGCTCGTCGACTTCACCGTCGAGGCCACGGCGGCCAACCCCGCGGCCTTCGTGCGGGCCATCGAGGGCGCGCGCTTCGTCGGTGTACTCGGGCGCGTGGTGCTCCAGTGGCGCGTGAGCGCGCGGCCCCGCGCGACGGTCGCCGCCCTCGACGGCGGCCTCGGCGCCGCCCTCGGGTGCCGCCGCGCGTACGAGACCTCGCTGGTGCTCAAGCGCGAGGGTGACGACGTGGTGAGCGCGCGGCAGCTCATCGTCGAGATCGCCCCGCGCGAGGGCGACGGCGGGCGCCCCGCGTGGCCGCGCGTGAGCGCCGACGGGCTGTGCCTGCCCGCGCGGTGCTTCTGAGCGCCGACGGGCGCCGTCAGCGCCGCGGTGGCGGCGACGGCGGCCGGTGCGGCGGCAGGTGCGGCGGAGGCGGCGCCGCGCTCACGACGACGGAGGCGATGACATTGTCTGTCATCGGTGTCGCGAGGCGCGCGCGGAGGTTTCGCAGCGTGGTGACGACGCAGCGCGCGAAGCGCTCGTCGCGTTCGTCGACGCGCAGGAAGGCGACGCGCCCCGCGGGCGTGAGCGCGACCTCGACGAGGAGCGGGTCGCGGCGCTGCGCGGGCGCCTCGGCGAGGTTGAGGCAGCGGGCGAGGCCGGCGCGACGCGCGTTGACCGCCGCGAGGAGCGGCGCCGTCGCCGACGGCGAGAGACCGTTCACCGTGACGCGCGCGCGGAGCTGCGCGGCCGAGACGGGCGCCGCGGGCGGGGGAGGGGGCGCCGGCGGCTCGGCCACGCCTTCGCCCGGGCGATGGAAGAGGGGCGGCGCGCCGTAGCCCTGCGCGGGGGCGTGCTCCAGGGTGAGGCGCGGGGCGATGGGTTGCGCGTCGACCGCGGCGCCCTGCGCGAGCGCGCCCGCGAGGACGGCGCCCGCGAGCAGCGCGGCGGCGCGCGAGGGGGCCCGCACGGCGCGGCAGAAGGGGCACGCGCGCTCGTGCTCGCGAACGTGACGGCTGCAACCCGAACACAGAACCAGGGCTTCGCTCATGGTGACACTCCTCGCGAGGGGGTCACAGAGCAGCCGCGGTGCCAAGGTGAAAGCGCTGCGAATGAAGGCATCTTGCGCGGTGCGAGCGCGGCGGGCGCGCGGCGGCGGGGCGTCGGCGCCACGCTCACGGCCGCAGCGCGACGCGCGTGGCGAGCGCGGCGTCGAG
>CAISKJ010000046.1 GCA_903885885.1 uncultured delta proteobacterium | reverse complement strand
GACGTCGCCGCCCAGACGGCGGCGCTGCGCACGCTCGCGGTCGCATCCATCATCGACGGACGCCTCGCGCGCGCCGAGCGTCGCCTCCTCGCCGAGGCCTTCGCGGCCTGCGAGCGCGCGGCGCCCGTCGCCGCCGTCGAGGCGCTCTTGAAGGCCTTTGTGTCGGGCGAGCCCATCGCGCGCGAGGCCGTCGACGCCATCGCGTGAGCGCTCCGATGTCGAGAGAGGGCCGCTGGGCTTGTCGGTAGTGGAGGCGGGCGGGATCGCTACGCCGTCGCGGCGTCGGCCGCGGGCACCTTGCGCGGGCGACCGGGGCCGCGCTTCACGCGCGAGGCGCCTACGCCGTAGCGGGCCTGACCGCGCTCGCCGTATTGCACCACGCCGCCGCTCTTCTTCAGCTTGCCGAGGGCGTATTCGAAGCGCCCCTGCTCGTCTTCGGAGAGCGCGAGGTTGGCCATGATGTCGCGGCCCGCGAGGGGCGTCGCCGAGGCCACCAGGAGGGCCACGATGCGCTCGCCGAGCTCGCTCACCACGGCGGGCGTGCTGCGCGAGGCCTTGGGCGCGGCGAAGGCCGGCGCGGCGTCTTTGCGGGGACGGCCCCGGCGCGGCGCGGCGGGCTCGAGCGAGGCCTCCGGGCGCGTCGCCATGCTGACCTGGCCTACCGCATCGATGACGGCTGCGGAGAAGACCTTGAGCAGTTCGCTCGTGAAATCCTGAAGAACCTTGGCGATCGCGCGCTGTGTATCCATAACGAGTGCCTCGGGATATCCATGTTGTGTAAAGAGGCAAAGAGTCAATGGGCGAACGCGCAATCGAGAGAAAGCATGTCTCTTTTGTGTGTGCCTATCGATTTTTGCAAAATGCGCGGTGAATCCGTGTTGGCGCGGCGGCGACGATGTCTTCATGGTTGCCGCCGGTGGTCGCCAGCGGTGCCGCGAAGGGCGGCGGGGCCGCGGCGTCTTTGCTGACAACGGCGCGGCGCTCAGGGGCGCGCCACGAGGAGCGAGTGGGCGAAGGGCCAGCGCGCGTCGATCCACTGGGCCTCGCACGCGAAGCCCGTCTGCGCGGCCCACTCGCGGAGCTCGCGCGCGTCGAAGCGGTGGCTCGACTCGGTCCAGATCGATGTGCCTTGCGCGAAGCGAAACGCCTCGCCACACAGGTGAACCTCGCACGCGCGCGTGGCCACGAGGTGCATCTCGATGCGGCGCTCGGGGGCGTTCCACCGGGCCTCGTGGCGGAAGGCGCCGAGGTCGAAATCGGCGCCCCACTCGCGGTTGAGCCGCGCGAGCACGTTGCGGTCGAAGGCCGCCGTGACGCCGAGGGCGTCGTCGTAGGCGGGGACGAGGCGCGCGGGGTCGCTGCCGATGTCGGTGCCCAGGAGGAGGGCGTCGCCGGGCGCCAGCGCCGCACGCACGCCGCGGAGAAACTCCACGGCGGCGGCGCGATCGAAGTTCGAAAGGTTGCTCCCGAGAAAGAGCACCACGCGCCGCGCGCCGGCCTCGCGAGGGGCGCGCGCGAGGCCTTCGAGGTAGGTGTCTTCGAGGGTGTGAACGGTCACGCCAGCGAGGGTCTCGACGGTGCGACGACAGGCGTCGAGGGCGCTCGACGAGACGTCGATGGCGGTAAAGGTCACCGCGCCCTGGCGCGCGCAGAGGGGCGCGAGAAACGTGAGCGCCTTGCGACCGCCGCCGGGGCCGAGCTCGACCACCTCGAGGCGCCCCGGGAGCGCGGCCAGCTCAGCGCTGGCGTGGGCCTCGAGGAGGCGCGCGTCGGCGCGGGAGAGCTCGTACTCGGGCAGGTGCGTGATCGCTTCGAAGAGCGCCGAGCCCAGGTCGTCGTAGAGGAGCACGCTCGGGAGCGACGGCGGCGCGCCGCGGAGCCCGCGCAGCACGGCCTCGGTGACGGCAGGATCGGGCGACGGAGCCACGCGGTCGGAGGACGAAGACATCGGTGAGCTTACCCTTATGCGCGTTGGGGGAGCGCAGCGCCTCGTTACTACCGATCCGCCCGCGCGCGACGTGAGAAATGGGTCGTCGGGCGCTTCGATGCGCTGATCCAAGACGGCGACCATGCGCCGCGCCGCCATCCTCCTGCGGCGCCGACGGCATGCCCGATGACCCCAACCGCGACGGCGTGCTCGACGCGTGCGACCTCGTTCGGATGTTTTCAAACACCGTAGACGAAGACCGCAACGGCTGCGTCGACCCCATCTCGGGGTGGGACTTCTTCCAAGACGACAACGCCCCCTACGACGACGTGCGCTACAGACACAGCACCGGCGAGGCCAAAGACTCGAACGACTGCGCGCAGGCCGTGGTGTACGCCGTCGCCGCGCGCTGCGCTGACACCACCGCGTCGCCGTCGAGGAGCCGCTCGGGCGCACGCGCCCCACGGCCTCGCACCGCGGTGATGGCTCGCGAAGTGCATCTCGGCGGCGCGCGCACTGCGCGCAATGCAGACGGAGCGATCATGGCGAGTCGATTCAAGAACAAGGTGGCACTGGTTACGGGCGCGGGCTCGGGCATCGGGCAGGCGGCGGCCGTCGCCTTCGCGCGCGAGGGGGCGCGGGTGGCCGTCTCCGACATCTCCGAGGAGCACGGCCGCGCGACCGTGCGCATCATCGAGGCCGCGGGCGGGGCGGCGATCTTCGTGGCCTGCGATGTGGCGCTCCCCGCGCAGGTCGAGGCCCTCGTGGCCGCGACCGAGAAGGCCTACGGCCACCTCGACTGCGCGTTCAACAACGCGGGCATCGGCGGCGCCCAGGCACCCACCGGCGAATACCCCGACGCCGCGTGGAGCAGCGTGCTCGCCGTGAACCTCACGGGCGTGTTCCACTGCATGAAGCGCGAGCTCGCGGCGATGTTGCGCAGCGGCGGCGGCGCCATCGTCAACAACGCGTCCATTCTCGGCACCGTGGGCTTCGCCAACTCGCCCGCCTACGTGGCGTCGAAGCACGGCGTGATCGGGCTCACGCGCACCGCGGCGCTCGAGTACGCGACGCGCGGCGTGCGGGTCAACGCGGTATGCCCCGGCTTCATCGACACGCCGATGCTCGCAGGCGCGGGGCTGACGACCAACCCCGCCGCGCGCGCCGCCCTCGAGGCGATGCACCCCGTGGGGCGCCTTGGCACATGCGACGAGGTCGCGGCGGCGGTGCTCTTTCTCGCCTCCGACGAGGCGTCGTTCATCACGGGCCACCCGATGCTCGTCGACGGCGGCTACGTGGCGCGCTGAGCGGCCCGCGCGCGGGCCCTCAGGGCACCGGCGGCTCGAAGCGCTCGGGCGCCGCGAGGTACGTCTTGAGGGCCCGCATCGCGTGCGAGATCTGCCACCCGTCGACGTAGCGGTGGTCGATCGTGGCGCTGATGGGGAGCATCGGGCGCGCCTCGACGCGGCCCTCGACCACCACGGCGCGGTCGCGAATCTCTCCCACGAGCAGCATGATGGGAACGTCGTAGATCCACGCGAGGGGCGCGAAGCCCTGCTCGATGCCGAGCATCCCGACGCTGGTGATCATCGCGCTGCCGAAGGGGCTCGCGCGCAGGCCCAGCGCGCGCAGCTCGAGCTGCAGCGACGACGCGGCGAACACCGCGAGGCGCGTCGCCACGCGCAGCACGGGCATGGGGAGCACGTCGAGAAAGGCCTTGCTCCGCGCGAAGTCGGCGTCGCGCCCGGCCTTCGTGGCGCCCGCGCGACGACCGAGCTCCTCGGCCACGTCGAGCGCGCTCTTGCGCGCGACGTCGACCACCTTCACCCCCGAGACGTCGGCGCCGCCCTTCACCGCCGTGATGAAGAACACGTCGACCGTCGCCCGCGCCTCCGCGCGCCCGAAGGCGATGCGCTCGTTGAGCGCGGGAACCTCGCGCAGCGCGTGCGCGAGCGCGCGCCCCACGAGATGCGTCGCCGTCACCCGCGCCCCGACATCGCGGGCGCGCGCTTGAAAGCGCAGCAGCGGCCCCGCGTCGACGTCGAGGGTGCCATAGATCTGCGGATCGCTCGGCGCGCGCCAGATGGCGTTGGCGACGCGGCGCCATCCCGAAAGTCTCGTCATCGGCGATGCATGGTGCCGGTGGGGCGCCGCGCACAGTCGACCGCGACGCCGCGTTGCGTGTAGCTTCCCGGCGTGCGACCGCGCCTCCTCGCAATGTGCCTTGCGCTCTCGGTGTGCGCGGCTCCCGCCGCGTGGGCGCACCCCGCGCCGCCGCGCTATCCCCGCCTGCGCCCGCTGCTCGAGGTCACCTCGTGGGTGGGCCTCGGCGGCGGCGCGCTCCTGGGCCCGGAGGCCCGCGGCGTGTTCGACCTCCGCCTCGG
>CAISKJ010000045.1 GCA_903885885.1 uncultured delta proteobacterium | reverse complement strand
CTATCGCGCGCTCTCCGGCAGCGGCCTGCATGGCGCCACGGCAAAAACCCTGCTGGTGTTCTACATCTCGGCCTACGGCGCCACGCGGCGCATGGCCGAGGAGGTGGCGGCGGGCGCCGAAGCTGCGTCCGCGGAGAGCGGCGGGCCCGGCGATGTGCGGGTCTCGCTCTACGACATCGAGGGCAGCGAGTCGCGGCCCTTTGTCGACCTGATCGAGGAAGCCGATGCGCTCACGTCAGATTGATTACGCGGCGCCGAACGCTTACTTCGTTACGATCTGCGTCGCCGATCGGGCGTGTGTTCTCGGTGCGATCGACGCGTCGGGTGTGTTCCACGAGAGTGCTGCGGGGGCTCAGGTCGCACAGACTCTCCGGTCGATTCCCAACCGTTTCGACGGGGTGTCGCTAGATTCGTGGACGGTGATGCCGAACCACGTTCACGCGATCATTGTGTTGAGCGACGTGCAGCCCGTAGGGGCGGGGCTTGCCCCGCCCGAGGGGTCTACCGACACGCCAATAACTCCGCGCGATTCAAGCATGGGCGGGGCGAGCCCCGCCCCTACGTCGCTTCACGCGCCGTTCCCCGATTCGACACGCCTGCCGACGGTTCCCGTAGGGGCGGGGCTTGCCCCGCCCGAGGGGCGTTCCATTCCCTTCGACCCGTCGGATTCCATCTTGGGCGGGGCGAGCCCCGCCCCTACGTCGCTGCACGCGCCGTCACCCGATGAGACACTCGTGCCGAGGCATCGAACGCGCGACCTGTCGTCGATCGTTGGTGCATTCAAATCACTCTCGGCACGCGCGGTGGGCGGTCCGCTCTGGCAACGATCGTTCTACGACCACGTCGTGCGCGACACACACGATCTCGTGCGTATCCGTCGCTACATCGAAGAAAACGCGCTTCGTTGGGCGCTCGACCCGCTCAACCCACGGGCCGCAACTTCGCCCGCGCCATGACCGACCTCGAATCCCGCTTCCACGCCGAATGGCTCGGGCTCGTGCAGCCCGTTGAGGGGCTCGTCGTCTCTGTGCCTGTGCTCTCCGACGCCCAGTGCATGCGTCGGCAGCCCCTGTCGCAACAGCATCGCCTCGCCGACCTCGCGCCCTCGGGCCGCCTCGCCGACCTCCCCGCCTTCCTCGCCGCGATCCTCGATTGGACGCCCGACCTCTACGACGCCTCCGAGGCCCTCCCCGACGACCTCTCGCTGTACGTCCCTGAGGGCCACCAGACGCTGCGCCCTACCCTCGCGCTGCGGCACCTCGCGGCACCCGACGCTGCGTCCCCTGCGCCCACCGACGACAGCACGCCCGCCTCGCGCGCGGGCGCCTCCTACGTCGCCCTCCTGTGGGACCTCCCCGCCGGCCTCTCGCTCGACAAGCCCGAGACCGTCACGGGCACCTGGGAGTACCCGCCCGCTGCGAAGTTCGATCGGCTCCTTCGCGCGTGTCGTGTGCCCGTCGGCATTCTCACCAACCGCGATCGCGTTCGGCTCGTGTACGCGCCGCATGGCGAGTCGTCGGGGCACATCGACTTTCGCGTCGATGACATGACCTCGGTGGCGGGGCGCTCGATCTTCGACGCCTTCGTGATGCTCCTCTCGGCCGAGCGCTTCTTCGGCGTGGCGCCCGAGCAGCAGCTCCCGGCCCTGTTGCGCGACTCGCGCACGCGGCAGGCCAACGTCACCAACGAGCTCGCCGAGCAGATGCTCGACGCGCTCCATGTGCTGCTCGCGGGCTTCGTGGCGGCCTCCGAGCGCGACGGCTCCGCGCAGCTCGACGACGCCCTCGCGCAGGGCGACGACCACGTCTACAAGGGATTGCTTACTGTTCTCTTGCGCCTGGTCTTCGTGCTCTACGCAGAAGACCGTGCGCTCCTGCCCATCGAGCACACGGCGTACGCCGAGAGCCTTTCGGCGCTGGGGCTCTTCGAGCAGTTGCAGCGCGATCATGGCGAGTGGCCCGACTCGATGGCGCGTCGCTTCGGGGCGTGGCCGAGGCTCGTAGCGCTGTTTCGCGCGGTGTTTCTCGGCCTCGAACACGGCGACCTCGTGATGCCCGCGCGCCGGGGAGAACTCTTCGACCCGCACCGCTTCGCCTTCCTCGAAGGGTGGGGGCCGTCGGGGTCGGCGCCCCTCGTCGACACCAACGAGCAGGGCCGCGTGCACGTGCCCACCGTCGACGACGAGACCGTGTTTCGCGCGCTGGAGCGACTGCTGGTGTTTCAGGGGCAGCGGCTGTCGTACCGCGCGCTCGACGTCGAGCAGATCGGCGCCGTGTACGAGGCCCTCATGGGCTTTCACGTCGTGCGGCTCACGGGCCCGTCGCTGTGCGTGAAGGGCGCGAAGGGTGCCCGGGTGTGGATCGCAGCCGCCGAGGTGCTCGCGCAGGCCCCCGCCCAACGCGCGCCGTGGGTGGCCGAGACCGCAGCGCTTGCGAAGAGCGCCGTGGCGAAGCTCGTGGAGCCCCTGCGGGCCGCGAAGACCGAGGCCGAGGTGCTCGCCGCGCTCGATGCCCTGCGCGTGAAGGGCAGCGCCACGGGGCGCGCGGGGCAGCTCGTGATTCAACCCGGTGCGGAGCGTCGTCGCACCAGCTCGCACTACACACCGCCTTCGCTCACGGCGCCCATCGTGCGGCGCACGCTCGAACCCCTGCTGGCCGCGATGGGGGCGACACCCGCATCGGAGCGATTGCTCGACCTCAAGGTGTGCGACCCCGCGATGGGGAGCGGCGCGTTCCTCGTGGAGGCGTGCCGCTTTCTGGGCGATCAGGTGGTGGCCGCGTGGACGCGCGAGGGGCGCCTCGACCTCGTGGCCAGCGCGCACGGCGACGTGGTGCTGCACGCCCGCAGGCTCGTGGCGCAGCGATGCCTCTACGGCGTCGACAAGAACCCCCTCGCGGTGAGCCTCGCGCGGCTCTCACTCTGGCTCGTGACGCTCGCCAAAGATGAGCCCTTCACC
This sequence comes from uncultured delta proteobacterium, assembly GCA_903885885.1. Taxonomy (GTDB): domain Bacteria; phylum Myxococcota_A; class Polyangia; order Polyangiales; genus CAISKJ01. The sequence continues at coordinate 1,801 of CAISKJ010000045.1, read as the reverse complement.
TTCGTGGACCACGCGCTCCGCCATGGTGACACGCTGGTGGGCCTCGACCTGGAGCAGATTCGCGCCTTTCACTGGAAGCCCGCCGCGCAGTTGGAGTTCGCCCGCGAGCTCATCGACACAGCCCTCATGGAGGCCCTCGACGCGAGGCAGCGCATTCTCTCGCTGGCCGCGAAAGACGACACCCGCGCCAAGGAGCACCTGCTCTGGGATTCCAACGACGCCCTCTCCCCCGTGCGGCTCATCGGAGACCTCATTGTGGGCGCCTTCTTCGCACACGACAAGGACAAGGCCCGCGAGGCCGAGCGCAAGCGCCGCCTCGACCTCGTGGTGAAGTGGCTGGAGAGCCGCAGGGAGCCGCCCGACGAACTGCTGGAGATGCAGCGCACGCTGCGAGAGCGCGTCCCGGCGTTTCACTGGTGGGTGGAGTTCCCCGAGGTGTTCTATGGGGAGCGACCGGACCCGCTGGATGGCGGGCAGGCGAATAGAGTCGCGTGGATGGATGCGTTTGTTGGGAATCCGCCGTTCGCGGGGAAGAACGCGATCACAGAGAGTGGCGGTTCAGGGTACATCGATTGGTTGATGGCAATTCGTCCCGAGGTTGAGGGGCACCCGAACGTTGATCTTTGTGGGTACTTCTTTCGACGCGCGGCGGATCTTCTCGGCGACAACGGGAGCATGGGACTCATCGCGACGAACACGATCGCACAAGGCGATACACGCATCGTCGCGTTGAAGCAGCTCGTCGAACAGGGAGCCACAATTTTCGATGCGACGCCCGACATGGCGTGGCCCGGTCTTGCCGCCGTTAGCGTCTCGCTTATCCACATAGCGAAAGGCGCGGTTGGATCGTCGATCGGGTGGGCTCGCTTGAACGGGCTTCGCGTGAAAGCGATCGATTCACGGCTTCGCGACGGCGCAGAGCGCGTGGAAGCAGTGTCACTCGCATCGAACATCAGCCTGAGCTTCATGGGCGGGAAGCTTGTGGGCGACGGCCTTGCCGTGAGTCGCGATGAGCAGGCACGTTTGGCAGTGCGAGACCCGCGCAACACCGAGATTTTGCGCCCATATCTCGGAGGCGAGGACCTCAACCAGAATCCCCCAGGGCCACCGTCACGCTTCGCGATCGACTTCACGGAGAAGTCTCTCGATGAGGCGCGCCAATGGCCCGACTTGCTTGCAATCGCGGAGGATCGGGTCCGCCCCGATCGCGAGAAGAACAAGCGTCAGACCTACCGCACGTATTGGTGGAAGCCGGGGGAGAGCGGCGGTGCCCTCTACGCTGCGCTGCGGGGGATGGATCAGTGCCTCGTCTCAGCGAACGTGACGAAGCATCTGGCCTTCACCTTCCAACCGACGAAGATCTTCTTCAGCCAGACGTTGTATGTTTTCCCGTTGCAAACGAACAGCGCCTTTGCTGCAATGCAGTCTCGGGTACACAACGTGTGGGCGCGACTGCTTTCTTCGTCGCTTGAAGATCGGCTTCGCTATGCCGCGAGCGATTGCTTCGAAACGTTCCCCTTCCCACAGGCCGATCCGCGCACGGTGATCCCGGCGCTTGAGGAGATCGGCGAGCGGCTCTACACGAAGCGCGCGACGTACATGGTCGACACGCAGCAGGGGCTCACGCAGACCTACAACGCGCTCAAAGATCCGCGCGTGAACGAGGCGCGGGTGGTCGAGCTGCGTCGGCGGCACGAGGAGATGGACCGCGCGGTGCTCGCTACATACGGGTGGGATGACCTGGCCAGGGCTGGCGCATCAATTCCGCTTGAGTTTCGCGGAGCTCCGGGTGATCGGCGGG
>CAISKJ010000044.1 GCA_903885885.1 uncultured delta proteobacterium | reverse complement strand
CGCGCGACGCCGCCGCCGCGTGGGCCGAGCCCGCGCCGCACCGCGCGCTCGAGGCCACCATCGAGCTCGCCCGCGCGGGCAACCGCTACTTCGACGAGAGCGCTCCGTGGAAGCTCGCCAAGGCCGGCGACCTCGCGCGCCTCGCGGCGGTCGTCTATCACGTGCTCGAGCTCGTGCGCGTGGTGTCGGTGATGCTCTGGCCCGCCACGCCGTCGAAGAGCGACGCCATTCGCGCGCAGCTCGGCCTCGACCCGCTCACCCCGCGCGTCGACGCCGACGGGTGGCCCCTCGCGTGGGGCGGCCTCGCGGCGCACACCGCCCTCGCGCCGGGGCAGCCCGTGTTCGCCAAGTTCGATGCGCAGCAGCAGGCGCAGATCTTCAAGGAGCTCGACGTGACCACCGAAGAGACGAAGCCCGAGGCGCCCGCGCCCGCGAAGGCCCCCAAGGCCCCCAAGGCGCCCGAGGCGAAGCCCGCCGAGGCGCCGCCGGGGCCGCTCACCTACGACCAGCTCATGGCCACCGTCGATCTGCGCCTCGCGAAGGTGCTCGCGGCCGAGCGCATCCCGCGCAAAGACAAGCTGCTCAAGCTCTCCGTCGACCTCGGCGAAGAGGCGGGGCCGCGCACCATCATCGCGGGCATCGCGCTCGCGTACGCGCCCGAAGCGCTCGTCGGCAAGCAGGTGATCGTGGTGGCCAACCTCCCGCCGCGCGACTTCGGCGGCGGGCTCGTCTCGCACGGGATGCTCCTCGCCGCGGGGCCCTCCGACGGCCTCTCGCTCGCCACCTTCGAGAAGGATCACGCGCCCGGCACGCGGGTGAAGTAGCCCCATGTTCGGCCTGGCACCGCTGCGAAGAAACTACGACGCCGCGCTGCGCGACCTGCGCGCTTCGAAGCCCGCGGTGCGCGCCTCGGCCGCGCGCGACCTCGGCATGGTGGGCGACGTGCAGCCGCGCGCCGCCGCCGACGCCCTCGCGCCCCTCGTCGACGACACCTTCTCGGAGGTGCGCTGCGCGGCCCTCACGGCCCTGGGCATCCTGCGCGCGCGGCACCTCGCCGACCGCGTGGCCACGCGCCTCGACGACGGCGACAGCGACGTGCGCCAGCTCGCCGCCGTGGCCCTCGCGGAGATGGGCGGCGAGCGCGCGCTCGAGCTGTTGAAGCAGTCGCTCGAGAGCGACCACGCCGACGTGCGGTTCCAGTGCCTCCTCGGGGTGCTCGCGCTCGACGCGCGCGAGGGCTTCGCGGTGGCCGTCGCGTCGCTCGCCAGCGACGACCCGTGGATCGCCGCCGAGGCCGCCGAGCAGGTGGGCAGGCTCTTCGCGCTCGACCCCGACCACCGCACCGAGAACGCCCTCGACGACGAGGCCCGCACGCGCGCCCTCGCGGCCCTGCGCGCCGAGCTCGACGACCCGTCGGAGCGCGTCGCGGTGAGCGCCGCGATGGCCCTCGCGCGCATGGGCGACCACGCCGTGGTGCCGCTGCTCTGCGACTTCGTGCGCGGCCGTCGGCGCGTCGAGGGGGCCGACACCGAGGCCCTCGTGGCCGAGTCGCTCGAGCTCCTCGGGGCCGTGACGGGCGACGCGGTGACGCCCGCCCGCGAGGCCCTCACGGCCGTTGCGTGGCGGGTGATCCCCTCGCCCGAGCGCAACATCGCCCGCGCCGCCCTCGCGCGCCTCGGCGACCCGCGCGCCTGCGACGACCTCATCGAGCAGCTGCGCTCGCTGCTCCCGGGGCGCCGCGAGGCCGCGGTGAAGCTCGTTCGCGTCGCGCGCCTCCAGGGCGCCGAGGGGGCGCTCCTGTCGCTCCTCGACGACGGCGGCGTCGAGCCCGCGTTCGTGATCGACGCGCTCGGCGCCGTCGGGGGCGAGCGCGCGCGCAGCACCCTCTCGCGCGTCGCGCGCACGCACGACAAGTCAGAGATCCGCGACGCCGCGCGGCGCGCGCTCTCGCGCCTCGAGGCCACGCCATGACCGACCCCGAAGCCCTCATCGACTCGCACTGCCACCTCGACTTCGCCGACTTCGGCGCCGAGCGCGAGGCCATTCTCGCGCGCGGCCGCGCCGAGGGCATCGCGTGGTTTGTCACCATCGGGTCGGGCCGCGCCACCGAGAGCGCCCCCGACGCCGTCGCCCTCGCCGACGCGCACCGCGACGTGGTGGCCACCGTGGGCATCCACCCGCACGACGCCGTGCACGCCACCGACGCGGCGCTCGACGCCATGCAGTCGCTCGCGCGCCGCGAGCGCGTCGTCGCCGTCGGCGAGGTGGGGCTCGACTACCACTACGACCACTCGCCGCGCGAGGCGCAGCGCGAGGCCTTTCGACGCTTCGTCGCGCTCGCGAAGGCCGTCCGCAAGCCCCTGGTGATTCACACCCGCGCGGCCCCCGACGACACCCTCGCCATCTTGCGCGAAGAGGGCGCGCGCGAGGTCGGCGGCGTGATCCACTGCTTCTCCGAAGACGCCGCGTTTGCCAAGGCCGCGATGGATCTCGGCTTCGACATCTCGTTCTCGGGCATCGTCACCTTCAAGAAGTCCGACGACCTGCGCGCGGCCGCCAAGACGGTGCCCCTCGAGCGCATGCTCATCGAGACCGACTCGCCCTACCTCGCCCCGATGCCCTTTCGCGGCAAGCGCAACGAGCCCTCGTACCTCGCGCGCACCGCCGCCCACCTCGCGGGCACCCTCGGCCTCGCCGAGCGCGACCTGCGCCGCGCCACCACCGCCAACGCCGTGCGCCGCTTCGGCCTCGACCGCTTCGCGCGCTGAAGCATCAGGCCGTTTCCGCGGCCGCGGGCGCTTGCGACAAGCAACTGAACAGACGTACAGTTCCCGTATGAGCGAGCGCGCGCAGGCCGACGGGGCTTCTACGTTCAACGGCGAGGTCGTGCTGGCGCGCACGCAAACGCCGATGGAGTTCACCGAAGAGCAGAAGCAGCTCATTCGAGACACCTTCGCCAACGGCGCGAGCGACGCGGAGTTCTCGGTGCTCCTCGAGGTGGCGCGGGCGCGGCGGCTCAACCCCCTCTTGCGACAGATTCACTTCGTCCAGCGGTGGGATTCGGAGAAGCACCGCATGGTGTGGGCCACGCAGGTGTCGATCGACGGCCTGCGCGCCGTGGCCGAGCGCACGGGGCTCTATCAAGGGCAAGACGAGCCCGAGTTCGTCGAGAACGCCGACGGCACGCTCAAGCTCTGCAAGGTGCGCGTGTGGCGCAAAGACTGGCCGCGCCCCGCCGTGGGCGTCGCGTATTGGAACGAGTACGTGCAGACCACCCGCGACAAGCAGACGGGCAAGACGCGCCCGACGGCCATGTGGGCGCGCATGCCCCACGTGATGCTCGCCAAGTGCGGCGAGGCCCTCGCGCTGCGAAAGGCCTTCCCCGAAGACATGGCGGGGCTCTACACCACCGACGAGATGGCGCAGGCGCAGGGCGAGGCCGCGCGCGCGCCGCAGCCGTCGCCGATGCCCGCGCGGGTGGTCCCGATGGAGCAGGGGCCGCGCACCGAGGTGCACATTCACGCCGCGCTGCCCGCGATGGCGTCGAAGCCCCAGGAGCCCGCGGCGCCCGAGCGCCCGTCGCGCGGCCCCGCCGTGGTGAAGACCGTCGAGGCCGAGCGCCCCGCCGCGCCCGCCGCACCCGAGGCGCCGCGCAAGCCCACCGACCCGTGGCTCGATTTCTACGGGTGATCCCGTAGCGGTTCTCGCCTCGCGTGGCCTCGCGGTGGGCGCCGTGTCGGTGCTATGCCCCCGCGCCTATGAGCCGTTGGACGCCCGAACTCCTCCCCGACCTCGCCGATCGCACCTTCGTCATCACGGGGGCCAACAGCGGCATCGGCCTCGAGGCCGCCCGCGTGCTGGCCCACAAAGGCGCGCGCGTGGTGCTCGCGTGCCGCTCCGCCGAGAAGGCCACCGCGGCCCTCGACGGCATCCGCGCGGGCCGCGCCGACGCGCGCGTCGAGGCGATGTCGCTCGACCTCGCGAGCCTCGCCAGCGTGCGCTCGTTCGCCGACGCGCTGGCCGCCCGCCTGCCCGACGGCTTCGACGTGCTGGTCAACAACGCGGGCGTCATGGCCCTCCCGCGGCGCCTCACGGCCGACGGCTTCGAGATGCAGTTCGGCACCAACCACCTGGGCCACTTCGCGCTCACGGGCCTCGCGCTGCCGCTCCTCGCGAAGCGCGCGGGGGCCCGCGTGGTCAACGTGTCGAGCGGCGTGCACTGGGGCGGCCGGGTGAACTTCGACGACCTCATGGGCGAGCGCGCCTACAACCGCTGGACGGCCTATTTTCAAAGCAAATTGGCCAATCTGCTCTTCACGCGCGAGCTCAACAAGCGCCTCGCGGCGAAGCAGCCCAGCACCATCGCGCTGGCCGCGCACCCTGGCTACTCGGCCACCAACCTGCAGCAGGTGTCGGCCGAGGCGCAGGGCGCCTTCGAGGTGAGCGCGATGAAGGTCAACAACGCCCTCTTCGCGCAGTCGGCGCCGATGGGCGCGCTCCCCACCGTGCGCGCTGCGGCCGACGGCGCGGTGAAGGGCGACGATTTCTACGGGCCGTCGATGTTCTCGTTCGGGTACCCGACGCCCGCGCGACGCAGCGCGAAGGCCGTCGACGACGACGCCGCGCGGCGGCTCTGGGACGCGTCGGTGAAGCTCACCGGCGTCGACTACGCGGGGCTCTGACCCTCAGCGGCGCTGGCGCATGCGGGCGGCCTTGGCGGCCTTGCGCGCGGCCACGTCTTCGACCTCGGGCACCTCGACGCGCACGTCGCCGGTGCCCGTGAGCTTCGCCTGACAGGCGAGGCGCAGGCCCACGATCTTGGCGATGGTGCCCAGGTGGTTGATCTCCGTGTCGACGAGGGCCGTGAGGTGCTCGCGGCCCTGCGTGACGGTGACGCGGCACAGGGCGCAGGTGGCGACGCCGCCGCACGAGGTCGAGATGGGCTGCGAGGCGTCTTGCAACGCCCGGAGGAGCGAGGTGCCGACGGGCGCTTCGATGGTGCGCTCGGTCGGTCCGGTGATGGTGATCTTCGGCATGGGGAGGGTGACGTCGGTTACGGGTCGGCGGCCGGGGGCCAGTCGGTGCGGGCCTTCGTCTCGTCGAGGTCGCGCACGAACTTCTGCAGGTGCGCGAGGATCATTTCGCGCGCCACCTTGTTGTGCCCCCCTTCGGGGATGATGATGTCGGCGAAGCGCTTGGAGGGCTCGACGAAGGCCATGTGCATGGGGCGCACGGTGTCGTAGTACTGCGTGCGCACCTGCGCGAAGGTGCGGCCGCGGTGCTCGAGGTCGCGGCGGATGCGGCGCATGAGCCGGATGTCGGCGTCGGTGTCGACGTAGAGCTTCACGTCGAGGCGCTTGCGAATGGGCTCGAGCGCGAGCACGAGGATGCCCTCGACCACGATGATGGGCGCGGGCTCCATGCGCTCGGTGGCCTCTTCGCGCACGTGGCGGGCGAAGTCGTAGCGGGGCTTGTCGATCGCCCGGCCGGCCTTGAGCGCGTCGAGGTGCTCGATGAAGAGCTCGCTGTCGAGCGAGTCGGGGTGGTCGAAATTGATGCGCGCCCGCTCCTCGTGGGAGAGGTGCGACAGGTCGCGGTAGTACGAGTCGTGCTCGATGGCGGCGACGTGGTGCGAGGGCAACGTCTCGACGATCGAGCGCGCGATGGTCGTCTTGCCAGAGCCGCTGCCGCCGGCCACGCCTACGAGTAGAACGCTCACGGCGGCGGACCTTAGTACACGTCGGCGCGGCACCGCGAGCGAATCATCGAGCCCGTGCCCTCGGCGGACGCTTCGACGGGGCGCGCGCGGTCGCGAGGCCGCGGGTCGGGGGGCTCCGCGGGGAGCGCGCGAGGCGCTGAATTTCAGATGTATTTCAGAAGGGAGGGCTACGCGACGTGTGGCAGACACGGCCTTCCTGTAGAGGTCGTTGAGGAGAGCGATGTCCGCCGAAGGTCACAGCCCCGTAGGTTCCGCGAGCCCGTCGCTGCGCCCCCCGATGTCTGAGCCGCCGGGCCCGGGCGCCCCCGTGCGGGTGCTCGTGGTCGAAGACGAGGTGCAGGTGCGGCGCGCCGTGGTTCGCCAGCTGCGCGACCCGATCATCGAGGTCGCCGAGGCCACCGACGGCGAGGAGGCGCTCGAGGTCATCGCGCTCGGCGGCGTCGACGTGGTGCTCGCCGACGTGATGATGCCCCGGCTCTCGGGCATGGAGCTCTTGCGCCGCGTGCGCGAGGCGGGCCTCGACGTCGAGGTCATCATGATGACGGCCCACAACGACCTGTCGCTCGCGTTCGAAGCGGTGCAGGCCGGGGCGTTCTATTTTCTCAAGAAGCCCTTCACCACCGAGGAGCTGCGCGTGCAGGTGCTCCGCGCGTCGGAGCGTCGGCGCATGGTGGCCCGCACCCGCATGCTCGAGGCCGAGCTCGACGGCACCCGCAGCGCGTCGCGCCTCGTGGGGAGCTCGCGCGCCATGCGCGAGGTCCGCGAGTTCGTCAACCGCGTGGGCCCGCAGCAGGCCACGGTGCTCATCACGGGCGAGCACGGCACGGGCAAGGAGGTCGTAGCGCGCGAGATCCACGCCCGCTCGCCGCGCGCGCGGCGGGCCTTCGTAGCCTTCAACTGCGGCGCGCTCACCGAGTCGCTCCTCGAGGCGCAGCTCTTCGGCACGGTGCGCGGGGCCTTCACGGGCGCCGAAGATCGCCCCGGCTTCTTCGAAGCCGCCGACGGCGGAACGGTCTTTCTCGACGAGATCGGCGAGCTCCCGCGCGCCCAGCAGGTGCGCCTCTTGCGCGTGATTCAAGAGCGCAAGGTGACGCGCGTGGGCGAGACCCGCGAGCGCGACATCGACGTGCGCCTCGTCGCCGCCACCAACGTCGACATCAAGGCCGCCGTGGCCGACGGGCGCTTTCGACCCGACCTCTACTTTCGCCTCCAGGTGCACGAGGTCGAGGTGCCCGCCCTGCGCGACCGCCGCGAAGACGTGCCCCTCCTCGCGTACCACTTCATGGCCCGCCACGGCCCGCAGCAGAACCCCCGCGTGACGCGCTTCTCGCCGATGGCCGTGCGCGCCCTCGAGGCCTACCCGTGGCCGGGCAACGTGCGCGAGCTCGAGAACGCCATCGTGGCCTCGCTGGGCTCGGCGCGCGGCGAGACCCTCGAGCTCGACGCGCTCCCCAAGGCCGTGCGCGCCGCGCCCCTCGGCCCCGTCGGGTCGCAGAGCCCCGCGCCGGGGGCCGACACCTCGCTCGACTACAACCTCTCGAAGCGCCGCGCCCTCGCCGAGTTCGAGCGCACGTACTTCAAGAACCTCATGGAGGTCACGCAGGGCAACATCTCGCGCGCCGCGCGCCTCGCGGGGCTCGACCGCAGCAACTTCCGTCGCATCCTGCGCCGCGCGACGAGCGACGGGCGCGGCGCCGAGGCCGACCTCAGCGACGACGACGGGGGCGACGACTCCACGCGGCCGTGAGCGCCAGCGCGAGGGCCCCGAGCGCGCCGCCCGACGCGGGCGCGGGGCGCGCCGCGCAGCCCTCGAAGTGGTTGCCCTTCGCGGGGTTGACGCACTGCTCCTGCGTGTTGCCGTCGGCGCGGCCGAGCGGGTCGAGCGCCTGCACGTTGAAGCACACGGGCCCCGAGGCCTCTTCGCCGCTCAACCGGAAGGTGCGCTGCGCGCCGCTCACCACGAGCGAGCCCGAGCGCTGCAGCCGCACGCGGTCGCGCTCGCGGGGGCCTGCGATGCCCGGACCGCGCGTCTCGTAGATCACGTACTCGATGTCGATGTCGGGCCACGGGGTGTCGCCCAGACCGACGATGCCCGCCGTGGCGCGGTCGAAGCGCACGGTGATGTCGGCGGCCTCGGGGTCGCAGCCGTTGTCGGGGGCGCGCTCTGAGCTCGCCTCGGTGGCGCCGCCGAACACGAGGCGCTCGGGGGCCACGCCGCGCCCGGTGACGAAGGTGATGCGGTTGGTGCCGCGACCGGTCTCTTGATAGGTGACGAAGTACCGTCGGCCGGGCTCGAGGAGCGCGCCGCCCGCGCCCGCCTGCGGCTGCCACACGACCTCGTGGCCCACCGCCGCGGCCGAGCCCGCGAGGCACGGCGCGTCGAGGGAGTCGCTCTGCACGCACACCACCGGCGGCTGCGGCACGCTGCCGAAGTAGCGCAAACGAATGGGGCTGTTGAGCGGAACGTCGGTGCCCTGGTCGGCCGGGAGCGAGTCGCCGAGCGTGCCGTCGAGCAGCGGGTCGACGCCCGCGTCGGCGGCCGCGTCGCACTGGCCCAGCGCCGCCGCCGGCAGCGCGAGGGCCGCGAGCGCGGCCGCGAGGGGAGCGAAGCGCCTGCCAATCATCGTGTCGAGCATCGGTGCGATGGTACATCATCGCCCGCGATGGAGCCCCGGCTCGAACGATGGCGCCCGACACCCGCGACGGTCGCCGCGCTCTGCGCGGGCGTCGGGCTCGCACGCCTGAGCGCCCCGACGGTGACCGACCGCGACGCGGGAGAGCTCGCGACCGCGGCCTTCAACCTCGACGTGGCGCACCCCACGGGCTTCGCGCTCGACATGGTGCTCTTTCGCCTCGCGGCGCTCGCGCCCGTCGGCGACGTGGCGTTTCGGGTGAACCTCTGCGTGGCCGCGATGGGCGCCCTCACCTGCGCGCTCGCGGCCTCGCTCGCCGAGCGCTTCGCCGCGGGGCTCTCGGCGCGCGTGCGCTGGGCCTGCGCGCTCGCGCCCGCCGCGGTGATGGTCGCCTCGCCCACGCTCGTGCGCGCGTGGACCGCCGTCGAGGTGTACGCCTCGGCGCTGCTCGCGGCCTTCGCGGCGCTGGCGCTCTTCGCCCGCGAGGGGTCGACGGCCGTGCGTCGCAGGCTCGTGGCCGCGCTCGCGGGCCTCGCGCTGCTCTCGCTGCACACGTCGGCGCGCCCGGCGGTGGCCCTCGCGCTCGCGGCCCTCACGCTCGCGGGCGCGCGCTCGCTCGACCCGAAGAGAGTCACCGCGCGCGTCGCGGCGGTGCTCGCGCTCGGGTCGTCGACGCTGCCGCTCGCGCTGTGGCTCCCCATCGCGTCGCGGCGCGACGGGCCCGTCGACTGGGGCGACCCCGAGACGCCGCGCGCGATGCTGGCGCACCTCTCGGCGGCGTCGATTCGCGCGGCCTATGCGGGCCGCATGGTGAGCGCGTGGCGCCTGCCCGACGACCTCGCGCGCGCGGGCCTCGTCGTGGGGGCCGACCTCGGCGCCGTGACGCTCGCGCTCGCCGCCGCGGGCGCGCTCCTCGCCGCGCGCGAGCGCCTCGGGCGCATGCTCCTCGCGGTGGCGCTCGTCGACCTCGCGTACGCCGTGGCGGTGAACCCCATGGGCATCGTCGACCGGCAGACCTTCTTTCACTTCGAGGCGTGCGTGGCGCTCTTCGCGGTGGCGCCCTGCGCGTGGCTCGCGCGGCGCGTCGCGGCGCGGCGCTGGGGCGACGCCGCGGCCCTCGTCGCCGTGGCGGTGGCGGTCGTCGCCCTCGCG
>CAISKJ010000043.1 GCA_903885885.1 uncultured delta proteobacterium | reverse complement strand
TGCCCGGCATGCCGGGCTCACCGGTGCGACCCTCGTCGGCCACGAAGCCGTCGCGCGTCCAGAACCCGAGGCCGCCAGGGTCGCCCGGGAAGCCATCGGCCCCATCGGTGCCCGCGGTGCCTGCGCCGCCCGCCATCGCGCTCGTCGCCGCGGGGCCGCTCATGCCCGAGGGACGCGCCCCGAAGGTCTGCCCGCCCTCGCCCGCCGTCGGTGCCGACGGAGGCGCGCCCGCGTTGCCGCCATCGCCGCCGCCGTTGGTGGTGCCACACGCGTTGCCGCCCGAACCACCGCGGCCGTTGGCGAGCGCGTCTTGCCCCGGCGCGCCGTCGCTGCCCGCGAGGCCCGCGCGGCCTGCGTGCCCCGGCGACGCCATCTCGGCCGTGATGGAGCAGTCGCGCACCTCGAGGCCCGGCGCGTTCACCGCGAAGAGGCCGTACACGCTCTGGCCGTCGCCCAGCATCGAGAGCTTGCCCACCAGCTCGAGGCCGATGAGCCTGACGTCGCGCGCGAGCACCGCTGCGCCCGCGTTGGGGCCCGTCACCACCGTGCGGCCACCGGCCGTCGCGTCGCGCACGATCCACTGCGCGCGACCGCCGACGGGCACGTAGCGCCCCGCGAGGGTGACCGTGCGGTCGACCCTGACGAGGGCCGGCATGGCGCCTCCCGAGGTGGTAGCGCTGTCGTAGGAGCCCGCTTGCATGAGAATCGTCGCGCGGCTGGTCTCCTGCGCGCGTCGGAGCGCGAAGGGCAGCGAGCGCACGGGCGCCGCCGGCGTGGTGCCCGCCGTGGGCAGGTCGTCGCCCCCTTCGGCCACGAAGATCACGTCGGTGAGCACACCATCGACGCCGTCGCAGTTCTCGTCGACGCCGTTGCCCGCAGGGTCGCTCGCGCTCGTCGGCCCCGCGTCGGGGTCGCACGCCGGCGGCGGCGCGTCGGGCACATCGGCCGCGTCGGCGCCGCCGTCGCGCAAGACGCAGCGCAGCGGGTCGCCGCCCGCCGCAGCCTCGTAGGGAGCCTGACAGCGAACGTGTGTCGATGGGCACCCCGAGGCGAAGAGCGATGCGAGAACGAGCGGGCCTAGCCAGCGTGTAGGTCGAAGCATGGGCAGCGCGCGCAGCATACCCGAAAGCCCCCGCCATGGCGCAGCTTCTTGCAACCGCGGGCTCAGGCCTTGCGCGGCGTGGCGCCGGCCCCGAAGAGCTTCGCGACCTCGACCACGGGGATGGGGAGCAGCGCGAGGCCGACGACGATGAGCGCCTCGCGCGCGCTCCAGGTGTGGTCGGTGCGAAACACCGGCTGCAGCGAGGGCACCGCGATCGAGAGCCCGTGAATGGCCGCGGAGACGATCACCGCGCCCACGAGCCAGGGGTTCGAGAAGAGACCGAGCTTGAAGATCGACGCCGTGCGCGAGCGGCAGTTGAACGCGTGCGCGAGCGGCGAGAGGGCGAGCAGCGTGAACACCATCGTGAGCTTGGAGCGCGACACCTCGTAGGCGGTGTGGGCGCCGTCCCACAGCGGGAGCCAGTAGATCACCATCGCGCACGCGGCCATGAGGGCGCCGATGAGCATCACGTTGGCCCAGTCGGCGCGGCTCAGAATGGGCGCGTCCTGGGCGCGCGGGGCCTCCTCCATCTGGCCCGACTCGGGCGGGTCGATGCCGAGCGCGAGCGCCGGGAGCCCGTTGGTGACCAGGTTGATCCAGAGGATCTGCAGCGCCGTGAGCGGCGGCACCTGCTCGGGCGAGAAGAAGCTCGTGACGAACACCGCGATGCACAGGCCCGCGTTGGAGCTCAGCAGAAAGAAGATCGACTTCTGGATGTTGCGGTAGATCGCGCGGCCCTCGCGCACGGCCTCGATGATGGTGGCGAAGTTGTCGTCCTGGAGCACCATGTCGGCG
>CAISKJ010000042.1 GCA_903885885.1 uncultured delta proteobacterium | reverse complement strand
CGATGGAGCGCCCGTCGAGGTCGCGGTGGGCGAGACGGTGACCATCGCTCTTCCGCGCAGCCCCATGATCATCGACAGCGAGAGCCGCGCGGTGGCCACCTTCGCGCTCATGCCCGACGGCACCGCGCGCATCACCGGCGTCAGCGTTGGCAGCACGCGCATCGTCGGGCAAGACTTCGCGTCGGTGCCGATGATCATCCCCGTGCGGGTGATCGCCGCGCGCGTCGCTCGACGCCGCGGGGGATGAGGGTCGACGCGACCCCGGCGGCGGGCTAAGACTCCGCCGCCGCCCGCGGGACTCGGACGCGACTGCCGAAGACCAGTTTTTGTTACTGTTGATACACGGTCGCGTCGCCACCTCCCCGGGCGGCGTTCGTCCCTCCCGTCGTTCCCACTCTCCTACGCCATGCGCACCGACGTCGATCGCCTCGAGCGCGAAGACCTCGCGATGTTCATCAACGCCTGCTTCGCGTGTACGGGCCAGGCCGAGTACTACGCCGACTCGCGCGGGCAAGACGTCGCCATCAGCTTCTTGCACGAGTACATCCTCGGCAACTACCGCCGCCTCTACGCGCGCACGCTCGCCGCGGGCATCAACCACTACAACCAGGCGCTCATCGTCACGAACCTCCTCGCCGCGGGCTCTCCGCGCCGCGAGGGCGACCGCGCCGAAGAGGGCTCGCTCATCGCCGAGGCCCTGCGCCGCCTGCCCGCGTCGCGCGCGTGGCGCGTGCTCGCCGCCCTGCGCGACCGCAGGGTGAACAACCGCCGCACGCGCGCCATCGTGCGCGAGTTCATCGCGCTGCGCCGCGACCTCTCGCTCGACGCGGTGAAGTATCGCCCCCGCGTGCGCGCCGCGGTGCGCCACGCGCACACGCGCCTCCCCGGCGAGGCGCCGCTGTTTCTCTTCGGCAACACGCGGCGCAAGAAGCTCCCCTTCGCGAACGAGCTCTTCGAGTGGCACCGCCGCGCGCGCACCGAGCCCGACGCGCTCTTTCACCTGCCGTACACCGTGGCCGAGGGCTTCGCCGCGCGGCACCGCATCGCCCGCGAGGAGTTTCTTCAGCGCATCGAGCCGATGCTCACGCCCGCCGAGCGCCTGCGCCTGCAGTCGAGCGCGCGCGACGAGGGGGTGGGCCTCGCCGTCGATCCGCGCCGCCTCGACCTCACGCGCCTGTGCCTCTACGCCCTGTCGCTCCCCCTCGAGGAGCGCGCCGCGCGCCGTGAGGGCCTGCACGCCGCGCTCACCGTCGCCGCCGACCGCGCCATGCGCCGCGCCCCCATGCGCCTCGGTCGCGTGGCCGCCGTGCTCGATCGCTCGCACTCGTCGAGCGGGAGCCACGACAAGGCCCGCCGACCGCTCGCCGTGGCCCTCGGCGTGTCATACCTGCTGGCCGCGTCGGCGCGCGCGTATCGCCCCTTCTGGACCCCGTCGCTCGACGACGCGCTGCAGGCCGAGGCGAGCGGGCAGACCGACCTCGCCACGCCCCTCGTCGACGCGCTCGCGTGGGGGCCCGACCTCGTCGTGATCGTCTCCGACGGCTTTGAAAACGCTCCCCACGGCGGCGTCGCCGAGGTGTTGCGCCTCGTGCGAGAGCGCGTCGCGCCCGACCGCAGGTACTCGGTCGTCCACGTGAATCCGGTGTTCGACGAGGAGCGCTACGCCCCGCGCTCGCTCGCCCCGGCGATCGCCACGGTGGG
>CAISKJ010000041.1 GCA_903885885.1 uncultured delta proteobacterium | reverse complement strand
GGGCACGCGCACCGTGCTCTCGATGAGCAACGACTACGACGGCCCCGCGCAAGACTTCGCGATGGTGGTGCCCGTGCCCATCGTGCTGCAGCGCGAGAACGTGCGCACGCTGCCCCACGACGTGTTCACGCACCTCGAGTCGCTCACGGCGCCGCGCCTCGTCGAGTACTGGGAGCAGGACCCCTGCGCCCCGCCGCCGCCCGAGATGGTGTTGGCCCCGACCGCGGCCTCCGGCGGCATGAGGCGCACGCGCGGCGCGGTGAACGAGCGCGACGACCTCGGCGTGCGCGTCGAGGCGCAGTTTCAGGTCGGCGAGTACGACGTGGTGGTGCTCTCGGCCACGCAGTCGACGGGCCTCGAGACGTGGCTCCACCAGAACCGCTACAACATCCCCACCGGCGCCGCAGAGTTCATGGCCCCCTACGTGAGGGAGCAGTGGAAGTTCTTCGTCGCCAAGGTCGACATCGAGCGCGCCCAGCGCAGGCCCGGCGGCGGCGCGCGGCTGTCGCCGCTGCGCTTCCACTACGACGCGCAAGACTTCCGCCTGCCCGTGCGCCTCGGCCTCCTCAACGCGGGCGCCGCGCAAGACCTCATCGTGTACGTGCTGCACCCCACGTCGCGCTTCGAGGTGGCCAACTACCCCAACGTGTTCATTCCCACCAACCTCGACGTGGCCGACAGCGCGCGCGGCTCGTTCGGTGAGCTCTACGCGCGCCTCTTCGACTACACCCTCGAGCAGGCCGGGGGCCGCGCGGTGGTCACCGAGTACGCGTGGGGCACCAACTCGTGCGACCCCTGCCCCACGCCGCCCCTCGCGCAGACCGACCTCGCCACGTTGGGCGCCGACGTGCTCGGCCAGGGCCGCCCCGGCTTCGACCAGAGCTACCACGTGTACAACATGACCGTGACGCGCATGCACACGCGCTACAACCGCGCCACGCTCACCGAAGACCTCGTTTTTCGTGAGGCCGGCGCCGTCGTCGGCGGCCGCGAGTTCGTCACCGACCAGGGCGGTCGCCCCGAGCAGGGCGCGCGCCCCGCGGAGTACGGCGGCAACAACTTTCAAGCCCGCTACGCCATTCGTCATCCGTGGCCGGGTCGCATCGCGTG
This sequence comes from uncultured delta proteobacterium, assembly GCA_903885885.1. Classification (GTDB taxonomy): domain Bacteria; phylum Myxococcota_A; class Polyangia; order Polyangiales; genus CAISKJ01. The sequence goes on along the minus strand of CAISKJ010000041.1, from coordinate 1,989 downwards.
CCGCAACCCCGTCCGCGGCCGCTGGGGCGGTCCCCCCAACGGCGCCACGCCCCCCACGGTGGCCGCACGCGACCTCTCCGAGGTGCCCCGCGGTCGCATCCAGCTCGCCTCGATGGTGCGCTCGCCCATCCCCCCGGTGACGCTGGCGGGATCGGCCGCGCGCCCGACGCCGACGCCTGTGGTGGCCCCTCCGCCGCCGCCCGTGCCGCGCAACACGCCGGTGCGCAACACGCCGGTGCGCAACCTCCCGCCGGGCTTCACGCGCCCCGCCGCGCCGGGCTCGCCCCGGAGCGACAACGGCACGCTTCGCCACAACCTCGCCGCGATGCTCAGCGCGGTGACGGCGGGCGTCTTCGGCATGGTCTTCTTGCGCCGCCGCAAGAAGTAGTTCTCAACACAGAAACTCGTACTCGATCGTCACGCTCGCGAGCGCGGGAAACGCCTCGATGAGCGCGTCGCACGACTGCTGCGCGAGGGCGAGCACCTCGGCCGAGGGCTCGTCGGGGTTCTCGTTGGGGCGAATGGCGAACACGAGCACCAGCACGCCGCCCTCGTCTTTGTAGGCGTCTTCGAACTCGAGGCGCGCGTCGGCCAGGTCGCCCGTGGGCGAAAACCCCTGCAGCTCGTGGGTGTACGCGTCGAGAAAGATGGCGGCTTCCTGCACGGATTGATCGATGTCCACAGCGGTTCCTCGCGCGTTCAGTCGCAGTGGGGCGCAGGGTCGGGGCAGGCGCCGTTCGCGTCGGGCTGCGGAGACTGGTGGCACGCCGCGCCGAGCGCGGCAAAATCATGGCCCAACGCCGCGGCGTTGAAGTCGAAGGGTGCGCCGTTCCAGCGGCGCCCGAAGGCCACCACGTCGGGCGCGCCGCCCGCGAAGGTCACGTGCTCGATGCTCCCGGGGTTGGGCGGCGCCTCGACCATCACGAAGGCGTTGTCGCTCGACGTGCCCTGCCAATCGCACAGCTGCGCGTTCCACGACTGCCCGGCGTTGCGCAGGGTGACGTACCGCAGCCGCGTGGCCGAGCGGTTGGTGCGCGGGCCGAGGTACACACCGTGCCACTGCGCGGGCGACTCGTCGGTGCCCGCGGGCCGCAGCACGATGCGCGTCGCCTCGGCGTTGCCGTCGAGCACGAGGCCCCCCTCGGCGTCGTAGCCCACGCTCATGCCCGCGCCGCGGCCGAAGCGCAGCGTGGTGCCCGCCGCGATGGTGAGCACCGGGCTCGCGGGCCCGTCGACGCGCACGTCGACGTCGTCGGCGATGTGATAGGGCACGCCGAGGTTCTTCCAGCGCGCGCTCTGGCGAAGGGTGGCGAGGTCGCTCCCGGCGCTGCCCTCGGCGATGTACACCTCGTCGTTCGCGTTGCCGGTGTAGGCGCCCGACGGGATGCTCCCCACCGAGGGGACGCGCTGCACGAAGACGGCCCCCGTGAGCGGCGCGTTGCCCGCCACGGTCTCGGTCACGGTGAGCGTCGACGAGTCGAGGGAGAAGGTGCCGTTGTCGAAGAGCCCGACGCCGTAGCCGCGGCACTGGCGGGCCGTCACGTGGTCGACGTGGAGGCCCGTCGCGAGCACGCCGAGGCACGCCCAGCGGCCGTTCCAATCGTTGCCCGCGTGCTCGATGACCACGTGCGAGAGGCGCGACGCGCGCCGCACGTTCGAAGCGAGCCAGAGCGAGAGCCAGTCGCCCGCCTGCGGCTGCGGGTTGTCGGACCCGAAGCGAATCGGGTGGGCGTCGTCGCCCGACGCCGCGAGGCCGCCGCCGTCTTGCACCTCGATGCCGTTGCCGCGCCCCGTGAGCACCACCGCGCAGGGCGCGATGGTGAGGGTCGCGCCGTCGCGCACAGTGAGCCCGTCGGGGAGCCGGTGCGGCGAGTCTTCGAGGGACCACACCTCGTCGCGCTCGACGGTGCTGTTGTGCACCGTTCCGGGCGGGAGCGCCGCGTTCGCGACGAGCGCAGGACAGCCCGACGCGCGCGACGGCGCGGGCGT
>CAISKJ010000040.1 GCA_903885885.1 uncultured delta proteobacterium | reverse complement strand
CCCCGTCGAACACGCACTCGGCCGTGCGCTCGCCGCCGTTGCTCGTCGTGGCGGTGACCAGCACGAGGCTCGTCGTGGGCTCCCACGTGACGGTGAGCGCCTCGTCGCGCGCGAGCGTCACGCCGCTCGCCCCCACGAGGCCCGTCGGCGTGCGCACCGTCGCCCGCTGCGGCACGCGGATCGAGGCCATGAACGCGGGCACCTCGGCCCCGGCGCTCCGCATCGCGAGGGCCTCGCCCGGCGTGAGCGCGCGCGGCAGCGTGATGCGCGCGGTGCCCTCTACGCGGAGCTGCGCGCCATCGGGGCGCGTCACGGTGAGGGCGCCGGGGTTGGCGCTCCAGCACGACGAGGGCTCGCTCGCGAAATCGACGCCCACGTTGGAGCACTCGGTGACCGCGCAGGGCCCCACCACCGCGCGCGTGCAACGGATGGCCGCGCGGGGCTCCGGCGAGCGCTGAAAGGCCACGGTGACGTCGACGCCGTTCCAGGTGTCGCCCTGGTACACCGTGAGGTCGATGGCGCCGCGCCGCGCGGTGGCGGGGCACGTCGCTTCGCGGGCGTCGTCGGTCGTGCCGCAGCCCGCGGCCAGCGAGAGCGCGAGCGTAGCGCGCGCGAGGCGGAGAGGCTTCATCGTGGATTCATTGAGCACCGGCCGCAGCGCACTTTACAAGGGGTTTACACCGCGCGCACGACGCCGGCCGCGAGCAACGCCGCCACGGTGAGCGCGAGGGCGATGCGGTACCAACCGAACACGGCGAGGCCCTTGCGCTGGAGCCATCCGAGCATCCACCGCACGGCCACGAGCGCCGACGCGGCGGCCATGGCGAAGCCCAGCGCGAGCTCCGTCGGGCCGTAGGCCGCGCGAATCGCCGCGCCGCTCTTCAGGCCCTTGTAGCCCGCGGCGGCCGAGAGCGTCACGAGGCCCAGGAGGAAGCTGAACTCCACCGCTGCGGTCATCTCCATGCCGAGGAGGAGCGCGCCGACGAGGGTGGCGAGGCTGCGCGACGTGCCCGGCCACAGCGCGGCGCACTGCGCGAGCCCGATGACGAGCGCCCGCTGCGGGGTGAGGTCGTTGAGGCCGAAGCCCTTCGCGCCGGGCGCCGCGCGGCCGCGCGCCAGGGCGAGAATGGCCACGCCCCCCACGAGCCACGCGAGGGCCACGGGCCACAGGCCGAAGAGCACGCGCTCGATGGGGTTGTTGAGCAGCTTGCCGAGCACCGCAGCGGGGAGAAACCCGAGGATCACGTGCACGGCGAGGCGACGCCCGTCGGGGTCGCGGCCGAAGACGCCCCGCACCATCGCGGCGATGCGCGCGCGGTAGATGGCGATCACCGCGGCGATGGCGCCGATCTGAATGCACACCGCGTAGGCGTTGGAGGCCTCGGTGGCGGGCATCCCCAGGAGCCGCTGCGTGAGCAGGAGGTGCCCCGTCGAGCTCACCGGGAGAAACTCGGTCACGCCCTCGACCACGCCCAGTACGATCGCCTGCCACCACTCCATAGGGCCCAGGCTTGTACCCTATCGGGCGCCTAGGGTGTCGCCTCGCGTTGTGCGACGGGTGTAACGTCCGCGGCCATGTTGTCGGCACGACTCCAGGCGCCCCCCGCGATCAACGAACCCGTTCTCTCGTACGCGCCCGGCACACCCGAGCGCGCGGCCCTCATCACGACGCTCGCGTCGCTGGCGGGCACCGAGGTCGACGTGCCGATGTTCATCGGGGCGAAGGAGGTGCGCACGGGCCACACGGTGCCCATGCACGCGCCCCACGACCACGCGCACGTGCTCGGGCACTGGCACAAGGGCACCGCGCACCACGTCGGTCAGGCCATCGACGCCGCCCTCGCCGCGCGCCGCGACTGGGCCGCGATGCCCTGGCAGGCCCGCGCCGCGGTGTTTCTCAAAGCGGCCGACCTGCTCACCACGAAGCACCGCCAGCTTCTCAACGCGTCGACCATGCTCGGTCAGTCGAAGACGGCGCACCAGGCCGAGATCGACGCGGCGTGCGAGCTCATCGACTTCTGGCGCTTCAACGTAGCGTTCGCCGAGAAGCTGTACAGCGACCAGCCCGTGAGCCCGCCCGGCGTGTGGAACCAGCTCGAGCTGCGCCCCCTCGAGGGCTTCGTGCTCGCGGTGACGCCGTTCAACTTCACCTCCATCGCGGCCAACCTCCCGACGGCGCCGGCGCTCATGGGCAACACCGTGGTGTGGAAGCCCTCGATCAACGCCACGTACTCCGCGCACTTCATCATGGGGCTCTTGCGCGAGGCGGGCCTGCCCGACGGCGTGATCAACATGGTGCTCGGCGACCCGGCCGACACCGTCGACACGGCGCTCGCGCACCCGGCCTTCGCGGGGCTGCACTTCACGGGCTCGACCGAGGTGTTTCAGGGCCTCTGGGCCAAGGTGGGCGCCAACGTGGCGGCCAACCGCTATCGCACCTATCCGCGCCTCGTGGGCGAGACGGGCGGCAAAGATTTTATCTTCGCCCACCGCAGCGCCGACCTCGACGCGCTCGCGGTCGCCATCGTGCGCGGGGGCTACGAGTTTCAGGGCCAGAAGTGCAGCGCGGCGTCGCGCGTGTACGTCCCCATCTCGTGCTGGAAGCCCCTCGTCGAGCGGGTGCTCCCGATGCTCGCCGAGGTGCGCGTGGGCGACGTGCGCGACTTCAGCAACTTCATGGGCGCGGTGATCGACCAGCGCGCGTACGACCGCCTCACGGGGCGCATCAAGATGGCGCAGCACGACCCCCGCTGCGAGGTGCTGCACACGGGCTTCGACGACCGCACGGGGTACTTCATCGAGCCCACGCTGGTGCGCACCGACGACCCGTCGCACGCCCTCCTGCGCGACGAGCTCTTCGGCCCCGTGGTGACCGCGTACACCTACGAAGACGAAGACTACGAGGCGGCCCTGCGACTCTGTGATGAAGCCTCGCCGTACGCGCTCACGGGAGCGTTCTTCGCGCGCGACCGCGGGGCCATCGAGCACGCGCTCGGCGCGCTGCGCGACACGGCGGGCAACTTCTACATCAACGACAAGCCCACGGGCGCGGTGGTGGGGCAGCAGCCCTTCGGCGGCGCGCGCGCGTCGGGCACCAACGACAAGGCCGGCAGCGCGATGAACCTTCTGCGATGGGCCTCGGCGCGCACCATCAAAGAGACCTTCGTGCCCCCCACGGCGTGGCGCTACCCCTTCATGGGGTGACGCTCAGCGGCGAGGCCCGGCGGCCGGGAGCGGGCGGTCGGAGGAGAAGTCGGCCACGAGCGTCGGGCGCTCGAGCGACGCGCGCTGCGCGCGGCCCGTCACGGCGACGGCGGCACCACCACGAGCTCGCTCATCATGCCGCGCTCGGCGTGCTCGGCGATGTGGCAATGGATCATCCACTGGCCCGGGTTTTCGAAGTACGTGAGCACCGTGACGGCCTCGGCCCCGCGCACGCGCACCACGTCTTTGAGCCCCGGCTCGGCCCGCGCGCGCGCCGCGGGCGCCACGATCTGAAAGAACTGCCCGTGCAGGTGAAACGGGTGCTCGGGGCTCACGTTGCTCCGCAGCGTGATGCGCACGGGCGTGTTCTGCGGCACGCGCTCGATGATGTCGTGCACGCCCGTGTGGCTCCCGTGGCCGGTGCCCACGCGACCGTTGAGGGTGAACTCCACGCCCGCGTCGCCGAGGGCCCCGCTGAGCATCCACGAGAGGCTCTGCGCGGCCGTCACGTCGGTGCGCGGGAGCGTCCCCGCGGGGGCGACCCACGCCGGGCGCGCCTCGACCTCACCCTCGAGCGTCACCGCGGCGAGGGTGTAGTCGCGGTCTTCGATGCCTCCATCGGACACCGCGGTGGGCACCATGGTGATGAGCTGCGCGGCGCTCGCCGCGGGGTCTTCCATGTGCACCTCGAGGTCGTAGCGTTG
>CAISKJ010000039.1 GCA_903885885.1 uncultured delta proteobacterium | reverse complement strand
GTGAGCGTGTCGGCCGCGGGCGAGGCGTCGGGCGGCGCGGACGCGTCGGGTGGTGCCGAGGTGTCGACGGCGATGTCGTTCGCGATGTCGGGCGTGGGCGCAGCGTCGGGTGTAGGCGTGGCGTCGGGTGTGACGTCCGGGGTGGCGTCGGGTGGGACGTCGGGCGCAGCGTCGGGTGTGACGTCAGGCGATGGTGGCGCGGTCGCGCACGACGCCGCGAGCACGAGCGTGACGACGAGACGCCGCACGGTGTGCCTACTGCTCGGCGCCGCAGGCGCCGCAGCTGCGCGAGCCCGCCGCGAGGTCGGCGCCGCAGTAGGCGCAGCGCGGAGAGGCGGCCCTGGCGGGCTTCGGGGCGCTCTGCTGCTTCATCCACTCGGGGTTGCGGTTGGCCTCGTTGACGGCGTGCGCGACGCCCGATGCCGCGGTGCCCACGACGGCCGCGGCCGAGCCCACCGCGCCCTTGATGGTGTTGAAGACGCCGGGCTTGCTCGCGTCGAGGGCCTCGAGCTTCGCGCGCTGGCCGGTGCGGGTGTACTGGTCGCGGAGGTACTCGCGCGCGTTGGCGTGGCCGGCGTCGATGACGAGAATCTCTTCGGCCGCCTGCACGGCCATGGGCTCGCTCGAGAGCTTGAGGCGCGCGAGGCCCGCCACGCGCTCGAGCGACTGCACCTTCTCGAGGGCGGGGCCCACGCGCTGCGCGCGCTGACGGAGCAGCGTGGCCATGTCGGCCCAGCGACCGCGGGCCTCGGCCTGCGCGATCTGAGCGTCGAGGTTGCGGATCTCGGGGCTGTCGGGGGATGCGCCTTGCGTCATAGGGCCGCGAGGCTACAGCGCGCGCCGCGCGGGTCGCAACCGGGGCGTCGCGAGGGTTGAGGGTGTCGTGGTAGTAGAGCGAGCATGGCGACGGCGCGACGGCACGTGTACGCGCGGTACCCGGAGAGCGACTCGATGGGCGAGCACGAGCTTCAGCGCCTGATCGCCGAGTTCCTGCGCCCGCTGTTGGAGCGCTGGTTCGCGGCGCGGTCCGAGGTGGCGCACGCGGGGGCCGACCAGTTCTTCTATTGGGTCGAGGGCGACCCCACGCAGCGTATCGCGCCCGACGTGTACGTGGTGCCGCGCGTCGCGCAGACCCCGCCCGTCGCGTCGTGGAAGCTGTGGGAGATGAGCGCGCGGCCCTCCTTCGCGCTCGAGGTCGTCGGCCAGGATATCGACAAGGACTACAACGACAACCCGGTTCTGTACGCGCAGCTCGGCGTGCAAGAGCTGGTGCTGTTCGATCCGCACGCTACGTCGCGGAGCCGCCGTCGCCTTCGCTGGCAGGTGTTTCGTCGCGTGAAGGGCCGCGGCCTGGTGCGCGTCGAGGTGTCCAACGGCGACCGCGTGCGCTCAAAGTCATTGGGCTGCTGGCTGCGAGAGGTCGAGCACCGCGGTCACCCGGTGCTGCGCCTCGCGACCGACGACGAGGGCGAGACGCTCTTCGCGACCGAGGCCGAGGCGGAGCGCGCGGCGAAGGAAGCGGAGCGCGCTGCGAAGGAAGCGGAGCGTGCTGCGAAGGAGGAGGCGCTCGCGGCGGTCGCGGAGGCATTGGCCACGCGTGAACGCGCCGAGGCCGAGAACGCGCGCCTCCGCGCGGAGCTCGCCGCGCTGCGCGCGAAGGGCTGAGCGTCGGCCCGTCGCAACGCCGCGCGAGGGGCGCCGGTCAGGGCATCGCGGCGCAGGTGAAGCTCACCACGTGCACGGCGCCCGCCTGCACCGTGATCGTCGCCGCGGAGCCGCCGCCCTCGCGCAGCAGGCAGCGCTGCCCCGCGGGTGCAGCGGCCCGCACGGTGGCCTCGCCCGGCGCGACGCCGGTCACGGTCACGAAGCTCGCCCCGCCCGCGACGAGGGTGTCTCCGCGGCGTGGCATCCCCGCGGCGTCGAAGATGAACGACGGACCGCGGGCGCCGTCGACCGCCGCGCCGGCCCCCACCGCAGCGCGCAGCGACGGCGTGTCGAGGCCCGCGACGACGAGGCCCGCGGTGCCATCGTCGACGATCGCCAGGGCGCCGAAGACCGCGCGCGCGACGGAGCGCGACGCCGCGAAGGACACCAGGGTGAAGTCTGCGCGCGCGGTGATTCCGTGGAGGTGCATCGGCGCATAGCCCGGCGACTGCACCACGACCTCGAAGGGCCGCTCGGCGGCGAGGGCCACGGTGGCCTCTCCGTCGGCGAGCGTCACCGCGGGTTCGCCGTTGCCCGCGTCGAGCGTGCCCGCGACTCCGCGGCGCGTCACGGCGTCGATCACGCGGAAGGTCACCGCCACCGTCTCCACGACGTCGGGCGTCGCGTCGGGCGTCGCGTCGGGCGCTGCGTCGGGCGCTGCGTCGGGCGCTGCATCGGGCGTCGCGTCGGCGGACGCGTCGGCGGACGCGACGGGGGCCGGGCTGCCCGTGCAGGCCGCGAGCGCGACGCACAGCGAGAGGGGTGCGAAGAACGCGCGCAGACGTAGACACCGGGTACGCATCGAGGTCGCGATTGACTCCGCGAGTTGCGGGCGCCTGTCAAGCCCCCCGTCGCCTGGCGCAGTGGATTCGCCAAGTGCCTTGTTACAAGCCTTCGCGGGCCCTTCACCGCCCGTGGTGCGCGCCGACACCACCCGTGATGAACGCGCCGGGAACCGATGCGCCCTGGCGGCGTCACCACGCGACCGCCCATGCACGCGACCATGCCGCCTCGCGCCGCCTACCGCACGCCCCACACGCCCGACGCCGACGCCTTCGAGCGCGACGCGCTCGTCGAGGTGATCGGCACCTGGGACCACGACGCCGTGCTCACCGTCGCGCACCTCGGCGACGGCGAGCGCTTCATGGTCGCGCCCCATCTTCTGCCCGATGGGGTCGGTGCGCGCGCCCACGCGCTCGTCACGGTGCGCGGCGACGCGGTGACCGTGGCGCCCCTCGACGGGCCGCGCTTCGCGCTCCAGGGGGCTGTCACGGTGACCGTCGGGCGCGTGCGCTTCGCCGTGCGACGGGTGCCGCGCGGCGAGGCCATCGCCCCTCCCCGACGAAGCCGCTTCGTGGGCGCCACGGGGGCCTTCGCGCTGGCCTTCACGGCTCTGCTCGCCCTCGCCCCGCGCCCCGCGCAGCCTCCGTGGATCGTCCGCGACGACGGCGCCCACCGCTGGCTCGTGGAGCACGCGCGGCCCCGCGTGGCCCGGGCGTACGCCCCCACGCACGCCGACACGGCGGGCGACGACGAGGGCGGCGACGGACGCCGCGCCGCAGGCGACGAGGGGCGCACCGGACGGTCGCGCGCGGCCGAGCGCAACCGCCGCTGGGATCGTCGCCCCGCGCGCCCGCAGACGGGAGTGCCCACCACCCTCGCAGACCGCGTGCGGGGGCGCGGCATCTTCGCGGCGTTGGGGGCGCGCACCGCGGCGCTGGCCTTCATGCCCGACGCCTCGGCGCCGATGGCGCAAACGGGGGCCATGTACGGCGACGCGATCGGGACATCGCACGGCGGCGACGCGATCGGCCTCATCGGGACGGGCTTCGGCGGCGGCGGATCGGGCGAAGGGAGCATCGGTCTCGGCGAGCTCGCGACGCGCGGCCACGGAGACCGCGACGCCGTCGGCCAGGGCCTCGGCGGCAGCGGCTGGGGCTGCGGCTGCATGGACGGCAGGAACGGAGGCATGGGCAGCAGCGTGGGCAGGCTCGCGGTGCGCACGGGTACGCCCGTCGTGTGCAACCTCTCGCAGACGGCGACGGCGGTGAACCTCCTCGACGCCGCCTCGGTGCGCCGCGTGGTGCGCGCCAACCTCGGCCAGGTGCGCCATTGCTACGAGCAGGCCCTCGCGGCCAACCCCGCGGCCGAGGGCACGGTGACCGTGCAGTGGGTCATCGACGGCGACGGCGCCGTGCGCGCGGCCGCGGTGGAGGAGAGCACCGTCGCGGTGCCGTCGCTCGGGCCCTGCGTGCAGGCCGCCGTGCTCCGCTGGCGCTTCCCCGCGGTGGCCGACGGCGCGAGCACCGTGCACTACCCCTTCACGTTCTCGCGCGACGACCGCTGACCGTCGCGTCCGCTGCGCGCGTCCGAGGCTGACGACCCGCGGAGGGGCGGATACACTCGGCGCATGGCCGACCCTGCGATGAAGCTCCCGCACGCGCCCACGCTCGCGGACATCGACGCGCTCCCCCCGCACATGAAGGGAGAGATCATCGACGGGGTCTTCTACGCGATGACCCGCCCGCGCGGCTTTCATCAAGACGTGCTCGGCGGAGTCGTCGAGGCGCTCCGCGCGCCGTTCCATCGCGGCCGCGGAGGCCCTGGCGGCTGGTGGATCCTCCCCGAGCCGGGCATCGAGCTGCCGCGCTCGCCCGAGATCGCGCCCGACATTGCGGGGTGGCGCAGCGATCGGCTCGCGGCCCCGCCCCGAGACGCCACGATCACCCTCGTGCCCGACTGGATCTGCGAGGTGCTCTCGACCTCGACGCGGCGCCACGACCTGCGCATCAAGCGTCCCGTCTATGCGCGCGTGGGCGTGACGCACCTCTGGGTGGTCGACCCCGACGCCTACGTCGTCACGTCGAGCGTGCTCGAGAACGGTCGCTGGTCCG
>CAISKJ010000038.1 GCA_903885885.1 uncultured delta proteobacterium | reverse complement strand
TGTTGACGTGGAAACCCCGGGGATTGCAAAGAGCCGCGAGTCGGACAAGGAACGTCACCGCAGCGATACCCCGCGGTATCGCAAGGTGGCGTGACGACGACCGACGACGCGGATCTGCCACAAGCCCCGGGGAATTCCACGTCAACACCCTCTCAGGTGCCGAGCGCAGCCCGCATGTCGGCGAGGCGCTGCTCTTCCTCGGCGATCAGCGCGCGCAGCTTCGGGCGCAGCGCGGCGAGCACCGCGGCCGAATACTGCGCGCGGCCCTCGCGGTACGGCCGCACAACGTCGAGGTAGGTGCCGCCGTCGAGCGCGAGCAGGCGTAGCTGCGCCCAGGCCGCACTCTGCGCCGCCCGACGTTCCTCGCAGAGGCCCGTTCGATCGAGTCGGTAGTCGCGTATCGACGCCACGCCGCGGTCGCTCGCATCGCGCGCGGCGACGCCTCCGCACGCATCGAAGGCGAGGTGCGGCGACGGATCGTCGTCGTAGGGGTGCAGCAGCAGAGGTTCTTCGAGCGCGTTGAGCGCGTCGGGGTCGTCGCGCGTCGGGTCGTGCGCCGCCACGTGCGACTTACGCACCGGAAACGAGTTGCCCTTGCCGTTGCTGTTGCACTGCGAGCACGCGGGCACGAGGTTGCGCCACGCGTATGCGAGCCAGTAGTAGCCGGGGTGCTCCACGGTGTTCGCCTGCAGCTTCACCTGCACCTTGAGCACCGCGCCGCTCTGCGGGTCGCGCACCGTCGGCGTACGCTTCGGGCGGTAGTGCTCCGCGGCCGGGTTGTCGGTGTGGTCGACGACCTTCGACTCGCAGTAGGCGCACTTGCCGTGAAACGCGAGCTCGAGGAGCTTCACCTTCAGGTCGCCCCACACGGCCTCGTTGAACTTCGGCTCCACCTTGTTCGCCACCGCGTCGAGCACCTTCTCCCGTGCCTTCTCCGCGCGCTCAGACCACGCCTTCCACCACGCGGCGTCGGCGCCCGTGAGCGCGCTCGGGTCGAAGCGAACGCGGATCACGGCAGACGCTCCAGCTCGGCGAGCAGGGCCTTGGCGGCTTCGAGGGTCTTCTCGGGGTGCTTCGCGCCGCGCGCTTCGAGCGCCTCCTCGACGAGCGCCATCGCCTCGCGCCCCGCGGGCGTCTCGGGCGACGAGGGAATGGTCGCTTCGAGCTCCTTCGAGAGCGCCTGAAAGCGCGCCTCCTCTTGCGAAGAACGGCGGCTCGTCGCGTTGAGCCGCGAGAACTCCTCGCGGAGTTTCATGCCGCGCGCCGACGTGGTGCCGTCGAGACCGAAGGCCTCGCTCGTGAGAATCTGATCGGCGCGATACTGCTCGAAGCGCTCGGTCATGGGCGCGAGCGTCACGTCACGCGACCCCGAGAGGGGAGGCACGCGGAACACGCGCCCGTCGCCGAGGCTCCCCACTACCAGCGGCGAGTGACTCGTCGCGATCACCTGAAGGTTCGGGAGCCGCTCGCGCACGAGCCCCACGAGCGCCTGTTGCCACTCGGGTTGCATGTGCGCGTCGATCTCGTCGACCAGCACGATCGCGGGCTCGCGCTCGGGCGTCGCCGACTGCGGGTGTGTCTCGAGGAGCCGCAGCAGCACCGTGCCGACCCAACCGAGCACCGCAGTGGTGCCCTGGCTCAGCGCGTCGAGCGGAACCTCGCCGCTGTCGGTGATCACCGTCACCTGCCCCGACGCGGGCTCGATGCGACCGAGGCGCAGCGACAGCCCCGGAATGAGCTCCACCAGCATCGAGAAGAAGCGCTCGAGCAGCGCATCGAGCCGCGCGGCCTCGCTCGGGTCGCGGGAGCGCGCGAGCTCGGCGCGGAGACGCGTCTGCGCGATCCACTGACGCACGCTCGCGATGCGCGCGTCGGCGCCGCCCACGAGCATCGGCAGGAGGTCGCCCGCGTCGGGGCGCACGGACGCCTCGCTCATGAAGGGCGTCGACATCGACGGAACGGCCCCGCGCAGCGCAGGAAAGCCCACCATGGTGACGCCCAGCGCGTGCAGCGGGCTCCGCCCGCTCTTGTTCACGACGCGCACCGAGGTGCCCTCGCGAAAGAGCTCGGTGACAAAGTCGCGGCCCCCGACGCGCAGCTCGATGACGCCGTACGAGGCGCCCACGCGCAGCAACGAAGCGGCCGACGCCTGAGCGCGCGGGTCGTCGCCGAGCAGGCCCAGTGCGGTGGCGCGGAGCACCGACGTCTTGCCGTGGCCGTTGCCACCGAGCAGCACGCTCCACGACTCGGCGGGCGCGAACTCGAGGCGATCGTAGGGGCCGATCATCGAGAGGCGCACGCGCTCGATGCGCGGCGGCGGCGGGGCCTTCTCGGTGTGCAAGGCGCTCGCAGCAGACCGGAGCCACCGGAGCGACGCGAGAAGCGAAAGACGCGTAGGCACGTCGAGGGGCAGACCTCGCACGTTGCGTGCTGCCTCGCCCGGCGGGTCTTGCACGATCGCGTAGTGAGGCCCGGTCCCGAGATCGTGGAAGGGAATCACCTGCGCCACGATGGCGGGGTCTTCGCCCACGATGACAAGCGTGTATCTCGATGCGAGCTCCATCAGCAGCTTCTGCAGCAACGGCGTCGCGCGAACGAAGGGCGCGATCTCGCTGCTCGCCTCGAAAGCGAAGGCCATCGAGCGTCGAGCGGGGCCTCGGAGGTGGAGCACGAACCCTGCACCCGCTTCGAGGCGACCGAAGAGCGACTCGAGCTGCGACGACTCCCCAGTCGTCGAGCCGACCACGGGCGTCTCTTCGTCGGCGAGCAGCGGCACGAGCCCATCGGGACGCAGATCGATCACTGGCATCGTGGGGCCTGCCAGCGGCGTCCCCGCGAACTGAGCCCGAAGGTCGTTCTCGGCGAGGCTCGCGCCGTCTTGCCAGAGGTTACGCACCACCAACGCGACCCGCCCTTCACCCGCGCGCGCGCTCAGGTGGGCGCGCGCATCGGCGAAGGCGTCATCGTCGAGCCATGACATGCGGCGGAGGCTACTCCGTTCGACGCCAACCGTTCCAGAACGCGATCGACCGGGCATTGGAGCCGACGAAACCACTCCAATTCCCGCTCGACCTGGCAGTCGAGCCCGCTCAACCACTTTTCAGCCCGATCGACCCGACCGCGGAGCCCGATGAACCACTGCGAAGCCCGGTCGAAGGCGCTTCGCA
>CAISKJ010000037.1 GCA_903885885.1 uncultured delta proteobacterium | reverse complement strand
GGCGTCACGCAGGGGAGGCACCGCGTCGAGGTCACCGCCCCCGGCTACGCACCGTTCGAACGCACGGTGTGGAGCAACGGGCGCGGCGTCGTGCGCGTCTCCGCAGAGCTCTTGCGCGCGGGTGAGGCTACGGGGCAGCGCGCGCGCCCGCGCTGGGTCGTTCCGCTGGCCATCGCGGGCGGCGCGGCGGTCGCGGCCGGCGTCATCACGGCGATCGTGTTCGCGCTGCGCCCCACCGAGCCCGTGCCTCAGGGGAGCTGGGCGACGTTTCGCGAGGCGGGCCCATGACGGCAGAGCTGCGCGCGCGCGTGGCGCGGTGTGCGCTGGTGGCGTTGATGGTCGCGTGCGACCGCCCCGCTACGCAGATCGTCGTGCACGTTCACTCCGACCTCGAGCGACGCGACGGGTGGAGCGCCGTCGAGGTGCGCGCCACGCGCGTGCTCGGGAGGCCCATCGGCGACGCGGTGTTTCGCGCGGGGACGCAGATGTTCCCCGGCGAGGTGCGTCTCGTCCCCTTCGACACCGATGACGCAACGCCGGTGCGGGTCGACGTGAGCGTGCGGTTCTCGGCGCTCCCCGACGACCCGCGCAACTTCACACAGAGCGCGATCGTGCGCTTCGTGCCTGACGCCACGATCGACCTCTTCATGGCGCTCGCGCGCCGGTGCACCGACCCGAGCGCGCGCGCGCGATGCAGCGCGGGTACGACCTGCGGCTGGCGGGGCAACGGCCGCACCGGCTGCGAGCCCATCGAGCGCCCCGAGCTGCCGGCCGCGACCCCCGCGGGAGCCTACGCGGGCGACGACCACGGCTGTCCCGTGTGCCTCGTGCTGGCGGGCGACACGAGCGTTCCCAGCGAGCAGTGCGTCGATACGGGCGCCGACGTCCGTCACTGCGGCGCGTGCGGTCGCGCGTGCGTCGCAGAGAGCGCTAGCGTCCGCGCCGTGTGGAGGGCGGGCGCGTGCGCGAGCGAGGCCCTCGCGACCTGCGCGTGGGACCGAGGCGACTGCGACGGTGACCCCTCCAACGGATGCGAAGCCGACCTCACGACCGCGACGCGCTGCGGGCGCTGTGCAACGGCCTGCGGCGGCGCCGCCAGGGCCGAACCGTGGTGCGTGGCCGATCGTTGCGACGACGGGCAAAACTGCTCCCGCTGTGCGCTCGCCTGCGAAGCGGGCTTCGGCGACTGCAATGGCGACCGCGCCGACGGGTGCGAGGCCTCGATGCTCACCGACCCTTCGCACTGCGGGAGCTGCGGCGCCCGCTGCGGGGCGGGGCAGCAGTGCCGCGAGGGGCGCTGCGGCGCGAGTTAGCCCGCTCACGGCGGCGAAGGCTGCGCTAGGCTCGCGGCGCGATGGATGAGGCCGACGCCCTACGCGACGAGGATCACGCGCGGATCGGGCGCGTCGTCGCAGGCAAGTACAAGCTGCTGCGCCTCCTGGGCGCGGGCGGCATGGGCGCGGTGTACGAGGCCGAGAACACGTGGACGCACCGCCGCGTCGCGATCAAGGTGCTGCGCGCCTCGCTGACGCGCGACGTCGACACCGTGAGCCGATTTCTGCAGGAGGCCCGCGCGGCCTCGGCGGTGCGGCATCCGCACATCGTCGACGTGCTCGACATGGGGCGTGAGGAGTCCGACGACGGCGCGCTCTACATCGTGCAGGCCCTCCTCGAGGGCGTCGATTTGCGCGCGCGCATGCGCGCCGGCGGTCGCATCGCGCCCGACGAGGTCGTCGCGACGATGGCGCCCATTCTCGAGGCGCTCGCGGTGGCCCACGCCGCGGGCATCGTGCATCGCGACGTCAAGCCAGAGAACATCTTTCTCGCGGACCGGGCCCATGGAGCTCCAGTGCCGACGCTCATCGACTTCGGCGTCTCGAAGGTGCTCCGCCCCGACGCGTCCGAGGTGTCGCCGCACACGCGCGAGGGCGCGCCGATGGGCACGCTCGCGTACATGTCGCCCGAGCAGGCGCGCGGCGACGTCACCCTCGATGGGCGCACCGATGTGTGGTCCGTCGGCGTGGTCATGTACGAGATGCTGTGCGGCCGCTCCCCCTTCGACGGGGCGACCTACGGCCTTCGCATCGTGCAGATCATCACGGAGGACGCGCCCCGCATCGAGACCCTGGCGCCCGACGTGCCGCGCGCCCTCGCCGACGTCGTGCACCGCGCCCTGCGGCGCGACCGCGCGCTGCGCTTCGCAGACGCCGCCGCGTTTCGACGGGCGCTCCTCGCGAGCGGGACGCCCCAGCACACGCGTCGCAAGATCGGCGTGGCGACCCTCGCAGGCATCGCCGCGGCGGGGTTGGCGGTCGGGCTGGCACATCGGCCCGTCTCGGTCGTGCGCGACGCGCCCGCGCTCATGCGCGCAGCCCGTGATGCCGGGGAGTCACCGCGCGCGCTCGCGGGAGGCGGGCGCGACGCGGCGACGGACGACGCCCCTGCGCACGATGACGCCTCGGCGCCGACGGTGGCGACAAGCGCGCTGCGACGCGCCTGGCCTGCGAGAGCGCTCACCGAGCGAAGCGCCCGCGACGCCGCCGCGCGCCCCGCGCGCTCGGGGGATGGCGCGCCGCAGGTGACATCGCCTGTGACGCCGGGCGACGAGCTCGAGCCGATCATGGCGTACCCCGACGCGGGCGGCGGGCGACCGCCCCCGTAGGAAATCTTGGTGATTGTGAGCGCGTGGGTGGCGCGGGGTGCGCGGAGCTCCGCGAGGCGGTGACCCAGCGACGCGGCGCTGGATCCTCTTGTGGGCGCGAACTCGGCGCGAGGACGGGACTTGCTGTCCCTGACGCGCCGCCACGGTCGTTAAAGTGGTGCGGCTTCAATTTTTCCTTGAACCGGGAATGATCTGGGACGACGTTCGGGAACAGCTCAGGGGCTCATGGATTGCCCCAGCGTGCCGCGACCGACGGCGCCCTCACTTCGAGGAGTCCAAGCCATGGCCTTGTTCATTCAGACCAATGTGGCCTCTGCCATCGTGCAGAACGGCCTCGCCAAAACGCAGAACTCCCTCACACGCAGCTTCACGCGCCTCTCGAGCGGCTACCGTATCAACGGCGCCGCCGACGACGCGGCGGGCCTCGGCATCAGCAAGGGCATCATCGCGCAGGCTCGCTCGATCGTCGTCGCCGAGCGCAACGCGAGCGACGGCATCTCGATGGCCCAGACCGCCGACGGCGCAGCCGACGAGATGCACAACGTCATCACGCGCATGCGCGAGCTCGCGGTGGCCGGCGCCAACGGCGCGCTCAACTCGCTCGACTCGGCCAACATCCAGACCGAGTATGCGCAGGCCCTCGCCGAGGTGACGCGCATCGCCGATGTCACGACCTTCAACGGCCGCTTCCTGCTGAACGGCGCGTCGGCGGCGATATCGTTCCAGGTGGGCATCAACACCACCTCGCAGGATCAGATCTCGATCTCCTTCGGCGGCGCGTCGGCGACGGACCTCGGCATCGCGACCACCTCGGTGAGCGACAACGCCGCGTCGCTCGCGACGATCCCGCTCCTCGACGCCGCCATTCAGACCCTGAGCACGCTCCGCGAAAACTGGGGTTCGGCGATCAACCGCTTCGACTTCTCGGTGATCAACCTCCAGTCGCAGCACCAGAACCTCACGGCCGCGCTCAGCCGCCTCCAGGACGCTGACATCGCCGCCGAGACCTCGGAGCTCTCGCGCACGCAGGTGATCTCGCAGGCCGGCGCTGCGGTGCTCGCGCAGGCGAACCAGGCCCCGCAGCTCGCCCTCACGCTCCTCCGCTCCTGATCGATCGCCCGCAGACGCCACGCAGCGTCTCCAGCCACGCGCCGCCCTCGCCTGAGTTCCCTTCGTGGGCGCGGCAGGTTCCTGTGCTCCTCTCACACCATGCGCGAAGATGTCGCGGCCCTGCGGGGCGCGACCGTCGAAGGCGCGATCGTTGACGCCATGCGGTCAGACGTTCCCGCGCAGCTGAGCGGACCTGAGCGCGGCTACGGGCAGCGGCGGCCGTTGGTGACGCGAAAGTACGCCACGAAGGCGCTCGGGCCCGCGAAGGTGTTGCGGCCGCCGACCGCGAGGCCCTCGTCGCAGCCGGGGCGCCAGGCGACGTCGTTCACGACGGCGTCGGAGGGCTGGGCGAAGGGTGCGCCCGCGAGGTCGACCGCGGCGGGCGCGAGGTCGGCCGCGCTGTAGAGGTCGTAGCGGTACTCGTACACGCGGCCGAAGCCGCCGAAGGCCAGCGCGCGCGCGCCATCGCTCGAGAAGGCCACCCCGTACGCGCCCGGCACCGAGGGCGTCGCGAAGCCCGTGCTCCACACGAGGTCGCGGTAGCGGTAGAGACGCCCGCTCGAGTTGCCGATCGCGAGCGCGAGGTCGCCCTGCGGCCGCACCGCGATGCGCGCCGTGTTGCCCACCGAGCCCGCCGACGCCGCGGTCGCGAAGCGCGGCATCGCCGCCGTGAGATTGGTCACGCTGAGGATCTCGCCCGTGTTGGTGCCGCACACGACCGCGAGCGCCGGGTCGCCGAAGCCGTCGCGCAGCCAGCCCACGTCGTCGCACTCGGTGTTCATCACGCGCCCATACGCGAGGGGCGCGACCACGCGCGTGCCGTCGGGGTTGATGAACCAGATCGAGAGGTAGTTCGGCGCGGCCCCGAGCAGCGCCCCGCGC
>CAISKJ010000036.1 GCA_903885885.1 uncultured delta proteobacterium | reverse complement strand
CATCGACGGGCGCAGCGTCGACGGGCGGCGCGAAGGTCGTAGGCTCCTCGGTGCACGCCGTTGCGAGCAGGGCCCACACTATGATTCCACAGCGCGCGCTCGTTCTACCCATTGGACGCGCGATGGTGGGTGAACTCGCTCCGCATCGTAAGGCGCCGCGCGCGGACCGTGCGCGCACCCCGAAATCGTTACGCTTTCTCACGCCGGCGGGCAGGCGCACGATGGCACCGATGGAGCGCTCATCGTGACCCTGCCACGCATCGTGCTGCGCGACGGCGACGTGACGTGCGACCTCTTCACGCACCGCGACGGCGTGCTCGCCTCGGTGGGCCACGACCTGCGGCTCCGCGCGACGCGCTCGACGGTCACCCTCGACCTCGCCGCAGGCACCGTCGACGCGCTGATCGACGCGGCCTCCATCACGGTCGTGTGCGCCCGCGAGGGCGATCGCGACGCGCCCGGCGCCCTCTCCGAGGCCGACCGCCGCAAGATCGACGGCGCGCTCCGCGACGACGTGCTGCGCGTGCAGCGGCACCCCACGGTGCGCGTGCGCGCCCGCTTCGCGCGCGACGGCGACCGCGTGACGCTCGACGGTGCGCTCACCATCGCCTCGGTGGAGCGGCCCCTGCGCGTCGAGGCCCGCCTCGACGGCGGCCGCTGGTGCGTCGAGCACACGCTCGATCAGGGCGACTTCGGCATCAAGCCCTTCAGCGCGCTCATGGGCGCCCTCAAGGTGCGGCGCGACGTCACGGTGCGCGCATCGATCGACGCAGCGCGCCTTGCGGTAAGCGTTTGACGAGCCCCACAAGTTGTCGTGCGATGCGCGCCGGTCGTCGCCACCCGACGACGGAGTACCGATGCGCGCTGAGACCCTCGTACTGATCGCCCTGGCCTCGTCTGCGTGCGCCGACGACGCGCGCCCCGGCGTCAACACCGGCGGCGGAAACACCACCCTCGTGCGCCCACCGCTCGGCGGCACCGTCGTGGCCGACGCGGGCGTCACGTGCACGGCGATGGGCACGCTCTGCGACGGGCAGACGCCGTACCGCTGCAACCCCGACGGCTCGCGCAACGTGTCGCCCGCGTGCGTCGGCGAGCGGCCCTTCTGCGCCCCGGGCATCGGGTGCCTCGCGTGCCTGCCCGAGAGCCTCCGCTGCGACCCCGACGCGCCCGACACGCCCCAGCGCTGCGCCTCCGACGGGAGCCGCTGGCTCGCGCAGACCGCGTGCGACACGGCCGCGGGGCAGCGCTGCTCCGACGGCCGCTGCGGCGACCCGTGCGCCGTGCCCGACGGCGTGCGCCCGTACCTCGGCTGCGCCTACTGGGCCACGCAAACGCCCAACAGCCAGCTGTATTCGCGTTTTCCCTTCGCGGTGGCCATCGCCAACCCGCAGTCGTTCGAGGTGACCGTGCGCGTGCGCGGCGGCGCCCTCACCGACACCCGCGAGGTGATGATCCCCGCCGGTGAGGTGAGCACCGTCGAGCTCCCGTGGGTGCCCGCGCTGGTGCAGTTCAACCCCGCGAACCCCGGCTGCGCGGGCCTCCCCGGCGAGCGCTGCGCGTCGGCGACGCCTGCGCGCTCGGGCGTGGCCCAGGGCGGCGCGTACCGCATCGAGTCCACCGCGCCGGTGGCGGCCTATCAGTTCAACCCGCTCACGTTTCAGACCACCGCAGCCAGCGGTCGGAGCGTGTTCTCGTTTACCAACGACGCGTCGCTCCTGCTCTCGCAGCGCTCGCTCACGCAACGCTACCTGGTGCTCACGGCCCCCAACTGGCTCCCCGACAGCGTGCGCTCGCCGGGCGTGGTGCTCGGCGGATTCATCGCGGTCACGGCCATCACGGGCGAGACCACCTCGGTGACGGTGCGCCTCCCCGCGCGCCACGGCGTCGCCGAGGCCGACGACAACAACGTGGTGCAGCACGACAACCTCATGCCCGGCGACGTGGCCCTCGTCGTGGGTGCCGCGTCGGGCGACCTCAGCGGCGCGATCGTCGAGGCCAGCGCGCCGGTGGCCGTCTTCGCGGGTCACGACTGCACCAACGTGCCGCAGTCGCGCGTCGCGTGCGACCACCTCGAGGAGCAGGTGCTCCCCGTCGAGGCCCTCGGGCGCGACTACGTCATCGCCGCGCTGCGCGACCGTCAGGTGGGCTCGCTCGTGCGCATGGTGGCCGCCAACAACGACACCGTCGTGCGCTTCGACCCGGCCAGCGTGGCGCCCGCCGTTCGCATGCGCGCGGGCGAGGTGGTCGAGCTCGTGGCCGCGGGCACCTTCCGCGTCAGCGCGACGAAGCCCATTGTGGTCGCGCAGTTCATGCTCGGGCAGGGCGCGGGGCAGGGGGCCGGCGACCCCGCCATGGTCTACGAGGTGCCCGTGCAGCAGTACCGCGACCGCTACGATGTGCTCGTGCCCGAGACGTACACCGCCAACTTCTTCGGCGTTGTGACGCCGCGCGGCTCGCACGTGCTGCTCGACGGCGTGGCGCTCACTGGCACCACCGAGCAGCTCGGCCCGTGGGATGTCATTCACGCCCCCGTCGCGCCCGGTCGGCACCAGCTTCGCACGCGCGAGGGGGTGCCCCTCGGCGTGAAGGTCTACGGAACGGCCACCTATACGTCGTACATGTATCCGGGCGGCCTCGACCTGCGGCTCCTGCCGCCGGGATAGTTTGGCGCTCAAGGCCGCGTCGGCGCGCTAGATTCGCGCCCCTGATGCAAGCGCTCCCCTCCATCGCGGGTCTGTCTTCGCTCTCCGACGCAACGCTCGCGGCCCTGCGCGCCCGCTTCGCCGAGGTGGGCTTCGACGAGGCGCTCCTCGCCGAGGGCGAGTCGATCGCGCCCAACATGCTCGACGTGCTGCGCCTGCCCTTCTTGCACGCGGCGTGGACGCGCGACGCCTCGCCCGCGCGCGACCTCGCGCTGGTGTTCTCCTACGCGGCGGCCGTCGATGCCGCGCGCGTCGAAGCGGCCCTCGGCGCCGAGCTCTTCGCGGCGCTGGTCACCGCGGGGGTGGTCGCGCGCGACGGCGACCTCGCGCGATGCCCGTTTCAGCTCACGCCGCTCACGGGTCTGTGGGTGCTCGGCGACGACCTGCACCGCGGCGAAGACGCCGTGATGGGCCCCGGCGCCACCACCGCGCGCCTCGCCATGGCCTTCCCGCACAGGTCTCCCGCGCGCGTGCTCGACGTCGGCTGCGGCGCGGGCACCTTCGCGCTCCTGGCGGCCCTGCGCGGCGCCACCGCGGTGATCGGCGTCGACATCGCCCCGCGCGCCGTCGAGCTCTCGCGCTTCAACGCGCGCCTCAACGGCGTCGCCGCGCGCTTCGAGGTGAGCGACATGTTCGCGGCCGTGGCGGGTGAGCGCTTCGACCTCATCGCCTCGCAGCCGGCCTTCATCGCGCGACCGCCCGACGTGCGCGCGTCGACCTTCGCGCACGGCGGCCCCATGGGCGACGAGCTCGTGATGCGGCTCTTCGAAGGCCTCGGCCCGCACCTCGCGCCCGGCGGCACGGCGCTCGTGCTCCTCGAGTCGGCGGTGCGCCCCGGTGCGCCGCTCCACGCGCGCCTCCGCGAGGCCATGGGGCGCGCGCCCCTCGACCTCCTCGTGCTCGCCGCGAAGGGCCACGACCCCGACGGGTTCAGCATGGCCTACGCCTCGCTCGTAGACCCTACGCTCGGGCCCCAGTGGGCTGATACCGCCCTGCGCTACCGGGCCCACCTGCGCGCCATGGGCGTCGCCGAGTTCAGCCAGTGCGTCGCGCTCGTCACCGCGCCGCCGCCCGGCGGCTCGTCGGCGCGCTACACCATCACGCTGCCGCTGCTGGCGCTGCGCGGCTTCGACGCCGACACCATGGAGGGCCTGCGCGCCGCCCTCGCGCTCGCGACCCGCGACGAGGCGACGCTCCTCGCAGCGAAGGTGCGCGCCCGCGAGGGTGCGGTGTACGTCGAGGAGCGCACGCGCCCCGACTCGTCGCTCGAGCCGCGCTGGGTGGTGCGCTTTCCGCGCGTGGCCTTCATCGAGCGCGAGCTCTCCGACGCGACGTGGGTGCTGCTCGGGCTGCTCGACGGCGCAGGGTGCGTGCGCGACGCGGTCGAGGGCTACGCCGAGGCCTGCGGCGCGACGCCCGACGAGGTGCGCGGGCAGGTGGTGGGCTTCGTGCGCGAGTCGCTGGCGCGCGGCCTCCTGGTGCCCGCGTAGGCCCTACTCGGGGCCGTCGCCGGTGCCCGTGGGGCAGTAGGCTTCGCGGGCCTTCACCTGCACGAGGCGCTTGCGGCGCTCGTCGCGGTCGACGGGGAGCGCCTCGCCCTCGCGCAGCAGAATCGCCGTGAGCTCGCGGCCGTAGCAGCAGCCCGTGTCGAGGCCCGTGGCGTAGGGCTCGAGCTGCAGGTTGCGCCGCGCGTCGTGGCCGAACACGAGCTGCCGCGGGCCCTTCCACGCGCGCGCCCAGGGCGTCGGCAGGAGCTTGCGCGTCGGCTCGCCGCGGTCGTCGATGGAGCGCACCGTGAGGAGCACCTCTTCGCTCGCCTCGTGGGGCGCGCGCCGCGGGTCGACGCCCGCGTGCACGATGGTGAGCCCGTGCTCGGGCATGGGGAGCACCAGGGGCGCGGCCTCCATGCACGCGAAGTGTACGTCGTCGAGGGCCTCGACCACCGCGCGGT
>CAISKJ010000035.1 GCA_903885885.1 uncultured delta proteobacterium | reverse complement strand
GGGCACGGTGTTTCTCGACGAGGTGGGCGAGCTTCCCCTCACCCTGCAGGCCAAGCTGCTGCGCGTGCTCGAAGACCGCGAGGTGCGCCGCGTCGGTGCGGTCGCCACGCGGCCCTTCGACGCGCGCGTCGTGTCGGCCACCAACCGCGACCTGCAGGCCGAGATCGCCGCGGGTCGCTTTCGCGCCGACCTCTACTTTCGCCTCAACGGCTTCTCGCTCACCATTCCGCCGCTGCGGCAGCGCAAGGGCGAGATCCTGCCGCTCGCCGAGCACTTTCTCGCCGACGCCGCGCGGCGCACGCCGGGCGCGCTCGTGCCCGCGCTCGCCGCCGACGCGCGCGACGCGCTCGTGCACTACGCGTGGCCGGGCAACATCCGCGAGCTGCGCAACGTGATGGAGCGCGCGATGCTCCTCGCGGGCGACGGCGCGGTGACCGCGAAGCTCCTCGGGCTGAGCGTCGACGCGCCCTCGCAGCCCTCGGCGCAGCCCGACGACGCGCTCCTGCGCACGGCCCTCGACCGCACCGAGCGCCAGCAGATCATCGACGCCCTCGAGCGCACCCAGGGCAACCAGACGCGCGCCGCCGCCGCGCTCGGCATCTCGCGCCGCACCCTCATCGACAAGCTCGAGCTCCACGGGCTCCCGCGGCCCCGCAAGGGCCGCGGCGACCTGTAGCGACGCTCAGCCCCACACTGTGTCGACGATGGCGCGCAGGGCGTCGCGCTGCGCGAGCACGCTCTGGGCGAGGCTCCACTGCCCCGCGGCGCGCGTGAGGTTGTGGTCGCCGCGCGTGGCGTAGCGCTCGGCGTTCCACCCGAAGTACTTCTCGTTGAGGGCGTCGGCGAGGAAGCGCGCCGACAGCTCGATGCAGACGGTCGCCACGCCGTCGACGAGGGCGTCGCGCTCGTCGCGCGTGACGGCGTCGCCGACGGCGCCCGCGTAGCCCTCCACGGCCGCGCGAAAGAGGCCTACGTCGAGGCTCAGCGCGGCGGCGTCTTCGCCCGCGGGATTGCACCACGAGCGCAGCGCGTCGCCCATCTCGTGGGGCCACGCCATGCGCCCCACGGTGTCGAGGTCGACGAGGCACAGGCCCTTGTCGTGGTCGTCGAAGAGGAGGTTCGAGATCTTGAGGTCGCCGTGCGCGTGGCGCGCGGGGAGCGACGCGTAGTCGATGCGCACGGGGGCCGCGAGCACCTGCGCGGCGAGCGCCGAGGCCTCGGCGTAGAGGCGGTGCGCGGGGTGCTCGGCGAGGGCGCGGGAGAGCGTCTCGAGGTGGCGCGCGGTGTCGTGCGCGCGGCCCTTGCGGCCCTGGTAGGCGTAGTCCATCCCGTCGAGGGCGCGGTGGAAGCGCCCCACGAGCGCGCCCGCCTCGCGGGCGATCGCGGGCGATGGCACCCGGTCGTAGGTGTGGCTCGCGGGCACGAGGGTCATCGCGCGCCACACGCCCGCGGAGCCGTCGTCGCGGGGGTGCTCGACCCACAGCGCGCCGTCGTCGCTGCGGAGGAGCGTCGGCGTGACGAGCCCCGCGGCCGCGAGGCGCCGCGTGACGGCCTCGATGTCGTGGTGCACCAGGGGCGAGAACACCGGGTGCAGGCGCTGCACGACGGCGCCGTCGACGACGAAGGTGTCGTTGATGAGCCCGGTGCCGAAGGGGCGCGACGCGCGGCCCGAGAGCGACGCGTAGCGCGCGAGAACCGCCGAGGGGACCTCTCTCATAGGGGCCGCGGAGGGTAGTGCATTTGCGCGCGCGAGGGGCAAACGGCGGGTGTTAGAGTTCGCGCTCGTCGCGGGCGCGGTCGGGTGTGATTCGCCGCGCATCGCCGGTGGCACTTTCTCGACCTTGACGGAGTACGCATGAGTCTTCGAAGCAACGTGTGGTGGCCGGCCATTGTGCTCCTTCCCGGCGCGCTGCTGTCGGCGTGCAGCGAGACGATCTCGACGATCTCGCTCGACGCCGCCATCGACGTGTCGATCGACGGCTCCGTCGACGCCGCGCGCCCCGACGGCTCCGTCGATGCGGGCGGCGACGCGAAGGTGCTGCCCGACGCGGGCGACGACGCGAAGGTCCCGCCCGACGTCACGACCGACCTCGGCGACGACGCGGTCACCCCCGACGACGTGATCGTCGATGACGTGGTCACCCCCGACGACGTGCTCACCCCCGACGTGGTCGTCGACGACGTGCCCGCGACGCCCGACGTCGGCGTCGACGTGGCGCCGCCGATCGACGTGCCGCCGGGGGCGTGCGCGCTCCCGCTGCAGCGCGCGCTCACGCTGCCGAGCGACCGGGTCACCGGCGCGAGCATGGGGATGGGGCGCGTCGGCATGTCGACCTGTGCGGCGGTGGGCGGCCCCGAGCATCTGTTTCCGCTGCGTGTCACGGCGCGCACGGGCGTGGTGCTCTCCACCGAGGGGAGCATGTTCGACACGGTGCTCCTCCTCCGTCGCACGTGCGACAGCGCGATGCCCGCGTCGGAGCTCGCCTGCAACGACGACGTGCCCGGCGGCACGACCTCGCTCCTGCGCCGCGTGCTCGACCCGGGCGACTACTACGTGGTGCTCGATCAGTACGGCAACGCCGACGGCCGCGGGGGCATGTACACCCTCAACGTGTCGTCGTTTACGCCCGCGGCGAACGGCGAGTGCAGCGGCGCGGCGGCCCTCACCCCGGGCACGCCCGCGACGGGCAACACGAACGGCGGCCTCGCGGCGAGCACCGCCTGCCTCAACGAGCTCTGGGGGCCGCAGGTGTTCTACACGCTGACCATCCCCGCGGGGCAGCGCGCGACGGTGACGGCCACGCCGTCGGGCACGCCCGCGTGGCGCCCCGTGGTGCGCGCGCAGAACAACTGCATGACCAACGCGTGCGTGGCGAGCGGCGCGGCGGCGATGGCCGGCGAGGCCGCGTCGGAGGTGATCGACAACCGCGGTGCGACGCCCCTCACGGTGGTGGTCTCGGTGGCGAGCGCGTCGGGCTCGACGGGCGGTGCGTTCACCCTCAACGCGGCGCTCTCGACGCCGCCGATGGCGCCCCCCAACGCGACCTGCGCCACGGCGACGATGGTGGCCGACGGCGCGACCATCACGGGCGACAACCCGGGCCTCGGCATCACGCGCCTCAACGGCGTGTGCGTGGGCGGCGCGCAGGGCACGTCGCTCTACTACCGCGCGGTCGTGCCCGCCCGCAGCACGCTCGAGTTCTCCGCCGACCCCGCCGCCGGGTGGGACGCCGTCGTGCGTCTGCTCAACGGCTGTGCCGCCACGACCTGCCTCGCGTCGGTCGACAACGGCGGCGCGGGCGCCTCGGAGACCCTCCGTTGGACGAACACGAGCGCCGGCCCGCAGACCGTGTACGTGGCCGTGTCGAGCGCGGGCGCATCGACGTCGGGCACCTTCGACGGCACCGTGCGCATTCTGCCGCCGCCCACGAACACCACCTGCGCGGCCGCCACGGCGCTCACCAGCGGCATGACGCTCACCGCGCAGAACGGCGCCGCGGGCACCGAGAACCTCACGGGCCCCTGCCTCGCGACGGCCACCGGCACGGTGCTCTACTACACCGCGCGCGTCGCGGCGGGCGAGCAGCTCACGCTGCGGGCGCGCCCCGCGGCGGGCGTCGACGCGGTGCTCCGCCTCCTCGACGGCTGCACGGCCACCGCGTGCCTCGCGAGCGTCAACGCGGCGGGCGTCAGCGGCGCCGAGACGCTCGTGTACACCAACACCGGCGCGGCCGAGCGCACGGTCGTCGTCGCGGTGGGCGGCGCTTCGAACGCCACCAACGGCTTCTTCGACCTCGACGTGAACGTGCGCCGTGAGTACTCCGAGAGCCCCGTCGCGCGCGCCTGCGACGACATGGCGGGCGGCGTCGCGCTGATGGGCGTCGGCGGCGACGACACGGTGTCGGCCATCACCGACCTGCCCTTCGCGTTCACCTTCTACGGCGAGCGTCAGCTCGAGTACGCGGTGTCGTCCAACGGGCTCCTGCAGCTGTTTCCGACGCTGATGGGCACCACGACGAACACCTACGACAACCAGCCCATCCCCACGGCCGCGGCGCCCAACCGCTTCGTCGCGGCCTTCTGGGACGACCTGCTCCCGGTGATGGGCTCGAGCGTCCTCACGCGCACGCTCGGCACGGCGCCCAACCGCCGCTTCGTCGTGCAGTGGACCAACTTCTCGGTCTTCGGCGACGACGCCGCGCGCATGACGTTTCAAGCGAAGCTCTTCGAGACCTCGAGCGCGATCGAGCTGCACTACTGCACGCTCACCGCGGGCACGATGGGCGGGCGCATCACGGGCGACTCGGCCACCATCGGCATCGAGAGCGGCGACGGCGTCGGCGGCCGCCAGCACTCGTACAACGCGGCCACCTCGGTGAGCACCACCGCCGCGTTCCGCTTCGCTCCCTGATCAACCGCTCTCAGCGCGTGGCTTCGAAGCCGTCGTCGGGGCCACGCCCGAGGCCGTCTTCGTAGAGGGCGCGCAGCGCCTCGCAGTCGGACCACGCCTGCGCGAAGCACCCGACGGGCCTGTGCGGCGCGTCGCCCTCGACGATCTCCGCGAGGTGCCCGAGGCCCTGCGCGCCGACGGCCTCTTCGAAGGTGTCGAAGCACGCGAGCACGGCGCGGCGGGCCGCGTCGAGGGCGGCGTCGTCGCCCGCGAGCGCGCCGTGGCGCGCGACCGCCGCGGTGAAGGCGCCGAGCAGGAAGGGCCACGCGGTGCCCTGGTGGTAGGCGCTGTCGCGCGACCAGGGATCGCCGGCGTAGCGTCCGCGGTAGCGCGGGTCGTGCGGCGAGAGGGTGCGCAGCGCGAGGGGCACGAGGAGCTCGGCGCGCGCGCGGTCGATCACGGCCTGACGCTGGCGCGCGTCGAGGAGCTCGCCGGGGAGCGCCACGGCGTAGAGCGCGTTGGGGCGCACGGTGGCGTCGAAGCCGTCGGGGAGCACGGCGTCGTTGAGGTAGCGCGTCGCTTCGTTCCAGAAGCGGGCGCGGAAGGCGGCGCGCGTGTGGTCGGCGGCGCGGCGGTAGCGATCGGCGGAGATCTCGTCGCCGGCGAGCGCGGAGAGCCACGCGAGCGTGCGGAGGCCCGCGTGCCACAGGGCGTTCACCTCGACGGGCGCGCCGTTGCGCGGGGTGAAGGTGGTGTCGCCGACGCGCGCGTCCATCCAGGTGAGCTGCGAGGTGGGGTCGCCCGCGTAGAGGAGCCCGTCGTCGGCCACGTGGATGCCGTAGCGCGTGCCCTTGCGCAGCCAGCGCTCCACGTCGGCGAGCGCGGGGAGCAGCACCTCGACGCCGAAGGCCACGTCGCCCGAGTACTGCACGTAGCGCCGCGCCGCGTGAAAGAACCACACGGGCGCGTCGACGGTGTTGTAGTCGGCGTGGCCCGCGGCCCCGTCGGGGAAGCGGTTCGGGAGCATCCCCCGGTCGACGTAGCGCGCGAACGCGGCGAGCAGCGCGCGGCCCTCTTCGAAGCGCCGCGGGACGAGGTACGCCCCCGTGAACGCGATGAGCGTGTCGCGCCCCCAGTCTTCGAACCAGGGGTAGCCCGCGAGCAGCGCGGGCGGCTCCGCGCGGTCGGCCCGGTACGCGTCGACGGCCACGTGCAGAAGGGCCACGCGCGGGTCGCGCTCGCCGTCGGGCACCAGCGCGCGCAGGCGGGCCACCTCGGCGCGCTCGCACGCCGCGGGGTCGTCGGGCGGAGAGGGCTCGGCGGAGAGTGTGACATAGACTGTCTCTCCCACGGCGAGGCTCAGGTGAAACTCGCCGGGGGTGAAGAGGTCCTCGCGGTCGTCGAGGCCGCGCTCGCGCTCGATGGCGTGGGTGAAGTCGCGCCACCACGCGGGCGACGCGGTGAACACCCCCGGGGCGCGCATGGTGACGGTGACCCAGCCCGCGTAGGGCGTCCACCGCGCGGTGCCATGGTCGCGGGGGTCGACGTCGGCCTCGATGCGCGCGCGCGGGTCGTGGCGCGCGTGGGCGTGAAAGTCGCGAAACGCGCCGAAGGGTCGCACCGAGAGGAGCGCCGACGCGGGCCCCTCGACGAGCGTGTAGCGCACCACGGTGGTGTTCTCGCCGCGCACCATGAACACCGCGCGCTCGAGGAGCGCGTCGCCCGCGCGCAGGCGCCACCGCGGGAGCGGGTCGAGCGCGAAGGACTCGACGCGACGCCACCCGTCGGGCGTCACCGTGTCGGGGAACGCATGCGACGAGAGGGCCGTGCGCGCGCCGCGGACGGTGAGCGCCTCGTCGAGGTGCGACACGAGCACGTGGCGGCCCCGCGGGGGCGCGAGGGCGGCCACGAGGAGGCCGTGGTAGCGCCGCGTGGCGACGCCCGACACGGTGCCCGTGGCGTAGCCGCCGAGGCCGTTGGTGACGAGCCACTCGCGCTGCGTGGCGGCGTCGAGCTGCGAGGTGATGGCGTGCGGGAGTTCGATCATGGGGGGGCGCCATCGTACGGCCATCGGCGCGGGGCGCTCCACCGCTTCGCTACCGGCGGTGCCGGGCCCTGCCGTGGACCTCCCAGCGCGGGATCCCGTCGGCCGTCGGGTCGCGCCGGAGCACCGCGCCGCCCGCGAGGAGGATGCGATCGACGACGCCGCGGGTGGCCCGCGCGTCGAGCATCTCCCACCCGGCGGGAAGGCCGCGCACCACCTCGTCGCGACGCACGCCGTCGACGCGCGACGTGACCTCGATGCGGTCGCGGGTCTGCGTGACGCGCACGCCGGGGGCCGCGTCGATCCACCGTTGCGCGCCCGACGCCTCGAGGCGCGGGTCGACGCGCACGTCGGCGGGGAAGGGCTGCGACGCGCGCCACGTCTCGCCGCCGTCGCGCG
>CAISKJ010000034.1 GCA_903885885.1 uncultured delta proteobacterium | reverse complement strand
GGGCTCGCCGCCCCCGACCCGACCTTCGCCTCGGAGTACGAGGCCGCGCGCACGGTCGGATTCGCGTGCGCGCGCTTCGACCTCGAGGCGCTCGCGGGCGGTGACGTCGACCGCGCCCTTCGGCGGCTCCCCGCGGGCCACGGTGAGGCCCTCGTGCACCGCGGGTGGATGATGCCTCCGGCGCGCTACGCAGCGCTCTACGAAGGGCTCCGCGTGCGCGGGTGGGCGCCGCCGGTCACGCCGCGGGGCTACGAGCAGGCGCATCACCTGCCGCGCGCGTACCCCCTGCTTGGCGACCTCACGGCGCCGAGTGCGTGGATCGACGGGGCAGACCTCGGGCTCGCGCGCGCGGCGGCGATGTCCCTCGGCGCGGGGCCGCTCCTCGTGAAGGACCACGTCAAGAGCGCGAAGCACCGTTGGGAGAGCGCGTGCTTCATCCCCGACGCGAGCGATCGCGAGGCCTTCGAGCGCGTGGTCACGGCCTTCCTCGAGGTGCGGGGCGATCGCTTCGAACGGGGGCTGGTGTTTCGACGCGTGCTCCCGCTGCGCCTGCTGCGCCACGACCACCGCGGGATGCCAATCCACGACGAGCACCGGATGTTCTTCTGGCGCGGCGAGCTGCTGTTGCCGCAGCACTACCCCGAGGTGCGGGCCGAGCCCGAGCGCTTCGGGCCGGTGCTGGCCGCGGCGCGTCGCTTCGCAAGCCCGTTCATCTCGGTCGACGTCGCGCGGCTCGAGGACGACGACGTGCGCGTGGTGGAGGCCGGCGACGGAGGCGTGTCGGGGCTGCCCGCGCTGCTCGACGAGCGGGAGTTCTACGCGGCACTCTTCGACGCGTGGACGGGAGCCTCGACCGATCACCAACTGACTGAAGCGACGTCTAACGCGACGCCGCCGTGAGGCGCACGCGGAGCCCTTCGCCCGCCTGCCGCAGCGTGACCGAGGGCTTGAGCGCGAGCCGCTGGCCCGCGAGTAGGTCGACGCGCCAGCGCGCGACGATGACGGCGAGCATCAGCGTCGCCTCGAGCGTCGCGAAGTGGTTGCCGATGCACACGCGCGGTCCGCCGCCGAAGGGGAAGTACGCGTAGCGCGGGATCGCCTTCGCGCGATCGCCGGCCCAGCGGTCGGGGTCGAAGCCCTCGGGGTTGGGGAACCACCGCGCGTCGCGGTGCACCACCCACTGGCTCGCCAGAATCTGCGACCCCTTCGGGATGCGGTAGCCGCCCACGTCGACGTCTTCGGTGGGCTCGCGCCCGGTGGTCCACGCCGGGGGAAAGAGCCGCATCGACTCGCGGATCACGCGCTCGGCGTAGGGGAGCGCGCGCGCGTCGTCGGCGGTGGGCAGGCGGTCGCCGACCACCGCGGTGACCTCGGCGTGCAGCCGCCGCGCGACCTCGGGGTGCGTGCTCAACAGGTACAGCGTGTGCGCGAGCGCCAGGGCGGTCGTCTCATGCCCGGCGAGGAACAGCGTCATCGCCTCGTCGCGGAGCTGGCCGTCGCTCATGCGCGCGCCGTCGTCGTCTTGCGCCGCGAGCAGCGTGCCGAGGAGGTCGTCGCGGGGCTCGTCGGCGCGGCGCCGCGCGATGATGCGGTAGACGAGGGCGTCGATGGCCGCGACGGCGGCGTTCACCCGTCGGTTGCGCGGCGTGGGCACACACGCGGGCAGCATGGTCATCGCCTCGGGGCTGTTGGCCAGAAACTCGTTCACGGTCTCCATCGACGCGCGCACCTGCTCGGTGTCCGCCGGCGTGAGGCTCGACCCGAAGAGCACGTCGGCCACCACCTCCATGGTGAGCCGTGACATCTCCTGGTGCAGGTTGATCGTCGCGCCGTCGCGCCACGCGCGCAGGCCCGCGTCGGTGACCCGCGCCATCGCGGCGCCGTACGACTGGATCTTCCGCGGCATGAAGGCCTGCGCCATGAGCTTGCGCTGGCGCTTCCACGCCTCGCCCTCGTTGGTGAGCAGGCCCTTGCCGAGCATCCGCTCGAGCACCACCGAGTGGCGGTCGCGCCGCATGATGCGCGCGTGCTTCACGAGCACGGCCTCGATGTCGTCGGGGTGCGACACGAGGTAGTACGATTGTCCCAGCAGCTCGACGCGCGCCACGTCGCCGTAGGTGTCGGCGATGCGGCGCAGCAGGCCGAGCTGGTCGCGCGTGAAGCCCGCGAGGTTGCGCAATCCGAGGTGGGCCGGCGGTCCGGGCGCGCGGCGCGCGGTGGGGGCGTTCATGCCCGTGAGGCTACCGCCGCGAGGCCATGTCGTAGAGGCTCTTGCCCGTGTGAATGCGCCGAATCGCCTCGGCGAGCAGCGGGGCCACGCTCACCACCGCGATGCGCGGGTCGGCCTTCTCGGGCGCGAGGGGGATCGAGTCGGTGACGAGCAAGCGTCGCAGCGAAGAGGCGCGCAGGCGCTCGACCGCGTTGCCCGACAGAACCGGGTGCACCACCGCGGCCTCGACGGAAGCCGCCCCCATGGAGCGCACGAGCTCGGCGGCCTCCATGATGGTGCCGCCGGTGGCGATCTCGTCGTCGACGATGAGCGCGTGGCGGCCCTTCACGTCGCCCACGATCGAGGTGGGCACCGCGTGCTCGTCGTCGCCCGAGCGGCGCTTGTCGATCACCGCGAGGGGGAGCTTCATGCTGGCCGCGAAGCGCCCCGCGTCTTTGGCCTCGCCGATGTCGGTGGCCACCACCACGCGCTCCGAAGATTTTTCGGTGTGAAGCAGGGCGTCGCAGAGCACCGGGATGGCCGTCACGTGGTCGATGGGCACGCGGAAGAAGCCCACGATCTGGGGCGAGTGCAGGTCCATCGCGAGCACGCGGTTGGCGCCCGCGGTGACCAGCAGGTCGGCCACGAGGCGCGCCGTGATCGAGATGCCGGGCTCGTCTTGTTTGTCGCTGCGCGCGTAGGGAAAATAAGGGAGTACAGCGGTGATGCGGCCCGCCGAGGCGCTCTTGAGGGCGTCGATGAGAATGAGCGTCTCCATGAGCGACTCGTTCACGGGCGGACACGAGGTCTGCACCACGAACACGTCGCGGTCGCGCACGTTCTCTTCGACGCAGACCTTGAGGTTCTCGTTGGAGAAGCGGTTGTAGCGGACGCGGCCGACGGGGCACTCGAGGAGGGCGGCGATGCGCTCGGCGAGCCCCCGGTGCGTGCTGCCTGCGATGACGACGAGGTCGCGGTTTACGTCGTGAGTCATAGGGGCTTCACGGTCTACACCATTGCCGGGCCGCGTGGCGTCGGGTAATTCCTTCGCCCCACCGATGTCATACCGCCCGAACGAGATCGAACCCCGCTGGCAGACCCATTGGGACGCGCACGAGACCTTTCGCGCCGTCGAAGACACCGCGCGGCCCAAGTTCTACGCGCTCGACATGTTCCCGTACCCGAGCGGCAAGGGCCTGCACATCGGGCACCCCGCGGGGTACACCGCGAGCGACGTGGTGTGCCGCTTCAAGCGCGCGCGCGGCTTCAACGTGCTGCACCCCATGGGCTACGACGCCTTCGGCCTCCCCGCCGAGCAGAAGGCCATCGACGAGGGCATCGCCCCGCAGGTGTCGACCGCCGAGGCGATCGTCACGTTTCGCCGCCAGCTCAAGATGCTGGGCTTCTCGTACGACTGGTCGCGCGAGGTCTCTACCGCCGACCCGGCCTACTACAAATGGACGCAGTGGATCTTCACGAAGCTCTACGAGCAGGGCCTCGCGTACCAGGGTGAGGCCTGG
>CAISKJ010000033.1 GCA_903885885.1 uncultured delta proteobacterium | reverse complement strand
GGCGCGACGGGCGCAGGCGCGAGGGGCGCAGGCGCGAGGGGCGCAGGCGCGGGGAGCACCGCCGCGGGCTGCGCCACGAGGCGCGCCGAGGTGACGGGCGTGGGGCGCGTGGCGAGCCAGAGCGAGAGGCTGAAGGCCACCACGGCGACGCCCGCGAGGAGGCCCGAGAGCGCGCGCACCGTGCCCGAGGAGGAGGGCGGCGGCGGCCCTGCGGGGAGCTCGACGGGCGCGTCGCCGAGGGTCATCGTGGAGTCGGGGACGTCGAAGGGGCCGAAGGGCGACGCGACGGGGTCGAGCGCGGACACCACGGGCAGCGGCGGCGCGGCGGGCGCGCCCATCGCGTCGCCGTGGATCACCCGCGTGCGCTCGCTCGCGAAGGGGAGCAGCGCCGCGCCGAGCTCGCGCAGCGAGGGGAAGCGCGCGTCGGGGTGCGTGGCCATCGCGCGCAGCACGAGGGCCTCGAAGGCCGGCGGGAGGTCGGGCCGGAGCTGCCGCGGGGGCACGAAATCGCCGTTGACCACGCGGCGCAGGAGCTCGAACACGGCCGTGTCGTCGATGGGGACGCGGCCCGTGGCGCCCTGATAGAGAATCACCCCGAGGGCGTACTGGTCGGCGCGGCCGTCGACGTCGCGCGCGCCGCGCACCTGCTCGGGGGCCATGTAGCGCGGCGTGCCGAGCACCACGGCGGTGCCGGTGTGTATGCGACCGGTGCGGTCGTCGAGGAGGCGCGACACGCCGAAGTCGAGCACCTTGGGCACGAGCCCGCGGTCGCGGGTGCGCGCGAGAAACAGGTTGCCGGGCTTGATGTCGCGGTGCACCACGCCCTCGTCGTGGGCGGTGGCGAGCGCGGCGCACACGGGCACCATGAGGTCGGCGAGCTCGACGAGGGGCAGCGGCGCGCGCTGCTGAAAGTGCGCGCGGAGGTCTTCGCCCTCGAGAAACTCCATCACGAGGTAGGGCGTGTCGCCCGCGATGCCCACGTCGTGCACCTCGACCACGTGCGCGTGGCGGATGCGCGCGATCGCCTCGCCCTCGCGCAGAAAGCGCTCGCGGGCCTTCTCGCTCTGCGTGAGGTCGGCGCGCAGCGTCTTGATCGCCACGTGCTTGCGCAAACCGAGGTGCAGCGCCTTCCACACCGAGGCCATGCCGCCTTCGCCGATGCGCTCGATGAGCTGGTATCGGCCGAAGGTGCCTCCGGGATAGAACGGGTCGTCGGCGGGCGTCATGGGCAGAGGTGTGCGCGGGCGCGCAGTCGCCGCCGAGCGTACGCCACGCGCGCGCGACACAGCAAGCGCGCGGCACGGCGGCGACCGCGACGTGTTAGAAGGTGAGCCCTCCCCCGATGGCGTCGCTCGATCGGCACACCGCAGCGCTCGTAGCCCTCGTCGCCCTGTGCGCCCTCGCGGGCTGCGCCTTCGAGGGGCGAGAGATCGTCGTCGACGACGCGCTCGCGCCCGACGATGTGACATTGTCTGACAAACCCGACGCGCTCGACGACCTCCCCGCGGCGCCCGACGGCGCCGACGCGTTCGACGCCGCCGAGGAGCCCGCTGCGCCCGACGCGCCCACTCCGTCCGACGCGTCCGACGTGCCCGCTCCGCCCGACGCGCCCGACGCGCCCGACGCGCCCGACGCGCCCGAGGCCCCGCGCGTCTCGGCGGTGATCTTGGACCTGATGGCGCCCTATGCCGGCGCCGCGGTGACCCGCGAGCTCTATGAGCAGTTGGCCACGGCGGCGGTGTTGGC